>JAESSX010000339.1 GCA_016763915.1 Rhodospirillales bacterium | reverse complement strand
GTATCGGGCGCGGGCAGGGGGCCGGCGCGGTTTTCCAGGACATGATCCCAGGTCGCATCGGCGACGCCGCTGAGGTCGGAGCTAACCAGCCGCACGTTGGCCAGCATCCGGGCGCGCCGGGATGCCGCCGGCAGATGCAGGATGTCGACAAGCACCACCTCGTCGAACCGTTCCGCCAGTTGTTCCAGGGGGATGTCGAGCAACAGACCGGAGCCCAGAACCGTGACCCGGTTATGGGGAATGTTTTCGGCGGCCTCGAGGATCAGATTTTTACAATGTTCAAGGTGCGGGGCCCAGGCGTCGCGGCAGCGCCGGTGGCGGGCGTCCATGGCGATCAGTTCCTTGAGATACCCCATCCGTTTGCGACGGGGCGGGCACGAAGTCGTCAGGTGCCGGAGCCATTCGATCAGCATGGCGCCCCCATGGTTTAGCGCCGACCGAAAAGCTTTTCGATATCGGCAAGCTTGAGTTCCACGTAGGTCGGCCTGCCGTGGCTGCATTGGCCGGAATGGGGCGTACTTTCCATCTCGCGCAGAAGCGCGTTCATTTCCGCACCGTTCAGCCGCCGCCCGGCGCGCACGCTGCCGTGACACGCCATGGTCGCGCAGACGTCTCCGAGTTTCTGGGTAAGCGCCAGACCTTCGTCCCACTGGGCCAGATCGTCGGCCAGATCGCGTACCAGTCCCTGGATATCGGTCTCGCCCAGCAACGCCGGCGTCTCGCGCACGACCACGGCGCCGTCGCCGAAGGCTTCGATCGCCAGGCCGAGTTCGGCCAGTTCATCGGCGCGTTCCACCAACCGGTGAACCGCGCCTTCTTCCAGTTCGACGACTTCCGGAATCAACAACCCCTGGCGTTGAACGCCGCCGGTTGCGAGCGCCTGTTTGATGCGTTCGTGCACCAGCCGTTCGTGGGCGGCGTGCTGATCGACGATGACGATGCCGTCCGCGGTCTGGGAAACAATATAGGTTTCATGCACCTGGGCGCGGGCGACGCCCAGGGGGTAATCGGCGGGGTCTTCGTCGGCGGGCGCGACATCGGGCGCCGACGGCCGGGCGTCGAGCCCGGGCAGCGGACTGTGGAAGCCATCGCCGAGTTCGCGCATACCGGCGCTGGTGTAGGTTCCGCCGCCGCCGAATCCGCCGCCGAATCCGCCGGGTCTTAGCGCGCCGAGCGCCGCGTCGGCGACGGTGGTCGAAGCCCGGTGCCCGGCTTCGGCCAGGGCGTGTTTCAGGGCGCCGACGATCAGCCCCCGCACCAGGCCCGCTTCGCGGAAGCGGACTTCGGCCTTGGCCGGGTGCACGTTGACATCCACGGCGTCGGCGGCCAAATCGAGAAACAGCGCCACCAGCGGATAGCGGTCCGACGCGAGAAATTCCCGGTAGGCGCCCCTGAGCGCGCCATACAAAAGCTTGTCCCTGACCGGACGGCCGTTGACGAACAGGAACTGCATCTGCGCGTTGCCACGGTTGAGGGTCGGCAGTCCGGCATAGCCGGTGAGAACGGCGTCTTCGCGCCTGGCGTCGATGGTCATGGCGTTGTCGTGAAAATCCCGGCCCATGATCGCGCTCAGCCGTTGCAACCGGGGATCCGCGCCGTCGGTGCCGGCGTGCACGGCGGGCAGCTTGAGCAGGTCCCGGTTGCCGTCGCTTAACCCGAAGCCGATGTCCGGGTGGGCCATGGCGAGGCGTTTGACGGCATCGATGCAATGGGTCTGTTCGGTTTTTTGGGTTTTCAGGAATTTCAGCCGCGCCGGGGTGGCGAAGAAAAGGTCGCGCACTTCTATTCGTGTGCCGGGGCCGTGCGCCGCCGGCGCCGGCGGGGTGATGTCGCCGCCGTTGACGGCAATGGTCCAGGCCTGCTCGGCCCCTTGGGCGCGGCTGGTGATGGTCAATCGTGCGACGGAGCCGATGGACGGCAGGGCCTCGCCGCGGAATCCGAGCGAGCAGATGGTCAGCAGGTCGTCGTCAGGCAGCTTCGAGGTGGCGTGGCGCTCAATAGCCAGCGACAGGTCGTCCTTTATCATGCCGCCGCCGTCGTCGGTGACGGACATAAGCGTCTGGCCGCCGTCGCGCACGACCACGTCGATGTGAAGCGCCCCGGCGTCGATGGCGTTTTCAACCAGTTCCTTGACCACCGAGGCCGGCCGTTCCACCACCTCGCCGGCGGCGATGCGGTTGATGACGGTTTCCGGCAGCCGGCGGATGGTCATGGCGTCGTCTTTGGTTTTGCTTTGTGGGCCCTGTACCGCATGATGAGCCCTCGGGTCGAGGAACAGGCGTCGAAGCGGGCGCCGCCGTTTTCGAAGTCGTCAAAGATTTGCGCCGCCAGATCCTTGCCCCATTCCACGCCCCACTGGTCGAACGGGTTGATGTTCCAGAGCACGGCCTGGACGAAGACCTTGTGTTCGTAAAGGGCGATCAACTGGCCCAGCGTGAACGGATCGACCCGGTCCAGGAGGATGGAATTGGTCGGCCGGTTGCCCTCGAACACCCGGTGCGGCCGCTGGCGGTCGTGCAGCGTATCGGGCACGTTGCGCTGCTCCATGACGGCTTCGGTCTTGTCGAGCCCGCGGCCACTCATCAGGGCTTCGGTCTGGGCAAAAAAATTGGCTAACAATCGGTCGTGATGGCTGCCGATGGCGTGACGGCTTTCCATAGGGGCTATGAAATCACAGGCGATCAGCTGGCGGCCCTGGTGCAGGGCCTGGTAAAAGGAGTGCTGGCCGCGGGTGCCCGGATCGCCGAAGACCACGGTGGCGGTGCCGGCCTCGACGGGTTGCCCGAGGCGGTCCAGCGCCTTGCCGTTGCTTTCCATTTCCAATTGGCGGAGGTAGTTGGGAAGCCCTCTCAGGCCTTCGTCATAGGGCAGGATGGCCAACCCCTGGACCCCCCAAAAAGTCGATGTTCCAGATCCCGATCAGGCCCAGGATTACCGGCAGGTTGGCGTCCAGCGGCGCTGTCTGGAAATGGCGGTCCATGTCGTGGGCGCCGGCCAGCATTTCCTCGAAGCGGTCCTGACCTAACGCGATGGCGATCGGCAGCCCGATGGCCGACCATATGGAATAGCGTCCGCCGACCCAGTCCCACAGGTCGAAGGCGTTGTCCGCCGGGATGCCGAATTCGGCCACCGCCCGGGCGTTGCCGGAAACGGCGATGAAATGCTTGTGCACCGCCTCCTGACCCAGGGCCTCGACCAGCCAGTCCTTGGCGGTGCGGGCGTTGGTGATGGTTTCCTCGGTGGTGAAGGTTTTCGATGCGACAATGAACAGGGTCGTTTCCGGCGCGAGACGGCCCAGCGCGTCGAAGATCTGAACCCCGTCGACGTTGGACAGGAAAATCATGTCCGGCCCGGACGGGCGCACGAAACCTTGCGACTGGTAGACCATTTCCGGGCCCAGATGTGAGCCGCCGGTGCCGATGTGGACGACGGTTTTGATGGGTTTTCCCGTGGCCCCGGTCCATTCGCCGGACCGCACGGCGTTGG
The DNA here is from genome assembly GCA_016763915.1 of Rhodospirillales bacterium. The sequence continues at coordinate 7,443 of JAESSX010000339.1, read as the reverse complement.
AAAGCGCGCGCATTTTTTTACGCATGGCGCGGACGGCGCCGAGGATATCTTCGTCGCCGACCGTCAGGGCGCCGGGGTTGCCGTCCAGCGGCATGCGCAGCGCCACATGCAGGGCGGCGCGGTCCTCGGTGGTGTTGATGGCGTCGCCCGCGAACATGCGGTCGCGCCACCCTTCGACATCGCCGGCCCTGGCCAGTTCCACCAGCAGGTCCATGGTTTCGGAGGTGACGCGGTTCTTGGAATAATCCAGGAACAGGCCGCCCAGGCTAAGGGAAAACCGCTCGAATCTGTTTTCGTCTTCGGCGAACAGATGGCGCATATGCCGGTCCGCCGTTTGCCGGTGATGGGCCTCAAGGGCCTGCCAGGCGGGGGATGTTTTCAAGGACGCCATAAAAAGAATCTACCGGTCTCGATATACACGGAGTGCGACCGGCAGATTAGCAAAGAACGACGCCGCCAGCCAGCACCGGAAAAGGGGGCCTTCAGGGCGTGTTTTCCACGCCCTTGGGCATGCCGACGACGACGACGGTCAGATTGTCCGCGCTGAGCAGCGTCTTCGCCGCCCGGTTGACGTCGGCCAGGGTGACCGCCTCGATGAGGCTGTTGCGGCGGTCCATGTAATCGATGCCGAGATTTTCCCGCTGAATGCCGACCAGCATCGCCGCGACGGAGCCGCTGGAGGTGAACCGCAGCGGGTAAGAGCCCGTTAAATAGGTCTTGGCGTCGGCCAGTTCCTTTTCGGTCAAGCCATCGTCGGCCATCCGCTTCCATTCCCGGCGCAACAGGCTAAGGGTCTCGCCAACGTTGGCGTTGGCGGTGCCGGCGGCGCCGAAGATCAAACCGGCGCGGTCGAGGGGATGGAGGCCGGTATAGACGGAATAAACCAGTCCCCGCTGTTCGCGGATGGTGGAATAGAGCCGGGAGGTGAAGCCGCCGCCGCCGAACACGTAGTTCATGACGTAAGCGGCGTAGAAATCCGGGTGGTTGCGTTTCAATCCTTGTTCGGCGAAGACGATGGAGCTTTGCGGGACGGACTTTTTGACGACAATGGTCCGCCCGGCGCCCTGGGGTTTTACGTCCGGCAACGCCCAGGGCCCGGCCTTGTCGGGAAGGCCGCCGAAGGTGGAGTCCAAAAGCGCCGCCAGGGCTTCGGGCCTGATGTCGCCGACGACGCCGATGGTCAGGTTATCCTTGGCCAGACGCTTATTCGTGAAGGCCTTGAGGTCGGCCCGGGTGATGGCGCCGACGTGGTCTATAAGCCCCTCCGTGGAGCGGCCGTAGGGGTGGCTGGGGAAAAGCGTCTTGAACAGGGTTTTCCCGGCAATGGCGCCGGGTTCTTCGGTGTCCTGGCGGATTCCGGCGAGAATCTGGCTGCGAATCCTTTCCACCGGCTCAACATCGAAGCGGGGCTTGTTCAGCGCCAGGGAAAGCAGGTTGAAGGCGGTGTCCCGGTTTTCGACCAGGGTGACCAGGCGGCCGGAGAAGGAATCGCGCCCGGCACTGAACCGAAGGGTGATGACCAGGTCTTCGAGTTTTTTCTGGAAGGCCGTGCTGCCAAGATCGCCGGCGCCTTCGTCCAGCAACGCCGCCGCCATGTTGGCGAGGCCGGTGCGCTCGGCCGGGTCGAGCCCGGCGCCGCCGCGAAAGGTGAAGCGCATGGAGATGATCGGGTTGGTGTGATCGCGCACCAGCCAGGCCTCGATGCCGCCGGGGGTAACGACCCTTTCGATGCTGATGGCTTTTGCCGGCGCGGCGGACAAAATGCCGGCCCCAAGCACGAAAGCGACCAGCAAGGATCGGAATATTGGTGTCATGACCTGGGGCATCCTTAACCGGTTTTATTGCTGATCAGATAAGACGTCACCGAGCGGATGTCTTTCAGGACCGCTTTGGCGGCGGCGCTGATTTGCTCGACGGTGACGGCGCCGATGCGATCCGGCCAGGTCTCCACGTCTTCCACCGTCAGCCCGACGGCCAGCGCCGCGCCGAGGGTCCGGGCGCCGCCGGAAAGGGAATCGCGGGCAAAGATGGCTTGCGCCTGCATGCGTTTTTTAGCGCGCTTGAGTTCGGACGGGGTAATGCCGCCTTCTAGCAGCTTGGCCAGTTCTTCCTCGATTTTACTCTCCAGGGTTTCCATGCTGACGCCGGGCTTAGGCGAGGCGTATAGGGTGAAACGGCTGGGCCCGCGTTCGTCGGCTCCGTAATAGGCTCCCGCCGAAAGGGCTAACTGGCTTTCGACCACCAGCGATTGGTACAGGCGGCTGGTGGCGCCGTGGCCGAAGATGTTGGCCAACACCTCGAGCGCGTAGGCGTGCTTGGTTTCCCCGGTGAGAAGGCTGGGCGCCAGATAGGTCCGCCCCCACGATGGTTGGCGCACGCGCGCATCTTTGAGCGTAACCGTGCGCTTGGCGCTTTGCGGCGGTTCCGTCGGCCTGCGCCGCGGCGTCGCGGGTTGGGCCGGAATGGAGCCGTAATATTTTTCCGCGAGCGGTTTCAGTTTTTCCGGGGTGATATCGCCGGCGACTACTAGAATGGCGTTTGCCGGCGCATACCATTTTTTATAGAACGCCATGATGCTATCCAGGTTCAGCGCCTCGATCTCATGGCCCCAGCCGATCACCGGGCGCCGGTATGGATGGTTCAGAAACAACACGGCGCTGACCTGTTCGGCGAGCCTTGAGGCGGGGTTGTTGTCGGTGCGCGAACGCCGTTCTTCCATCACCACGGCTTTTTCCGTTTCCACGGCCTTTTCCGTCAGCACCAGATTGGTCATCCGGTCGGCTTCCATTTCCATCACCATTTCCAGCCGGTCAACGGCGACGGTCTGGAAATAAGCGGTGTAGTCGCTGGACGTGAAGGCGTTTTCCTGGCCGCCGTTGCGGGCCAGGATTTTGGAAAATTCTCCGGGTGCGCGTTTCTTGGTGCCTTTGAACATCAGGTGTTCGAGGAAATGCGCGATGCCGGATTCGCCGGGGCCCTCGTCGGCGGCGCCGACGCCGTACCACACCATATGGGTGACCACGGGCACCCGGTTATTGCGAATAACGACCACCCGCATGCCGTTGGAAAGGGTGAAGGTGTCCGGATTGAAGACGGCGGCTTGGGCCGGGGCGTTGAACACGGCGGCGTTGAGGAACGCCCAGAAGGCCAGGGCCGGCAATATCCGTTTTGTCGAAGAACGTTTTATTGTCATGGTTTCGCCAGGTTTGTTTTTAAAGCACTGTTCCCGGTATAACACGAACGCGGCGTTTAGCGTTTCACGAACGCGTCATTTCGTAGATAGGAACAGTCGGGAACAATCACTGGAAAAAATGGCGATAGCATGGCGGAAAACTCAAGGGTAATTAGAAGTTCAGAAGCCCCTTGGTTCCGCGTTTGATTTTCACCTCCGGCGTTTTGCCTTCGGTGATGGGTTTGCCCAGCGCCTGTGTTTTCTGAATCCGTTTTTGTTCTTTCCTGGCGTCGACAACGGTGCCGCCCTCTTCCTTTTCATCGACCCAGAAGATCAGTTTGTCGACGAAGCGCTGATCCTGGGTGCTCAGGATCGAGGTTTCCTCGTTGATGGTGGCGCGGATATCGGATGTGGCGTTCAACCCGCCCGTTTCGCGCAGCAAAGCGATCACGCCGGGGCTTCCCTGAGCCGGTATTGGCGGCACCTGTCTTTTTACGGCCTGGCCGAGAACGGCGCGTTTGGCGATGATGGAGGAGTCTTCGCCGCGCATAAAAGTTTTCCCCGGTTTCGGCGGGCGCAGCTTGTATTGTGGCGGCAGGCTCAGGGGCGGGCGGGAAAAAACGGCGAATTCATCCGGCGCGGTTTTGTCGCTGCTGAAGGCTTTGCGCGCGGATTCGCACCCCGAAAGCAGGGCCACGGCGCCGGCAAGGCAAAGAAAAAATGGTGTTTTTCGCATCTATGTATTTCCTAACCCTTATTTTAAGGCTTTTCGTCCCCTGTTAACAAGGAATCTAGAATCAACGCCACGGCGCCGACGGTAATGGCGCTGTCCGCCGCGTTGAAGGCGGGCCAGTGATACCCCCAGGCGTAAAAGTCCAGAAAGTCCGCCACCGCCCCGAATCGCAGCCGGTCGATCAGGTTGCCGAGCGCGCCGCCGATGATCAGCCCCAGCCCGACGGCCGGACGCAGCCGGTCGACCCGGTACAGCCAGACCACCAGCACCGCGGTGATCGCGATCACCGCGGACGGCAGCAGCCAGGCGGCGAGACCCGGGACGGAGTCGAACATGCCGAAGCTGACGCCGAAGTTCCATCCCATGACCAGATTGAAAAAGGGCGTCACCTCGATCACCCGGGGCGGCTGCATGACGGTGAAAACGATCCACCATTTCGTAATCTGGTCGAGCGCCAGAACCACCGCCGAGACGGCCAGGCCGTTGCGGAAATAAGACGAAAAGGTCATACCGCCGAGTGACGGACGGCGTCGGCGCAACGACCGCAGGTTCCAGGATGGTCCGCATCCTGGCCGACATCGGTGAGCACCTTCCAGCAGCGTTCGCACTTTTCGCCTTCGGCCGGATTGGACCGCACGGTGATGCCGGGCGCCTCATTGAGCGAAAAGCCGCCGTCGCCGGGCGCCTCGGTGCTGAAATCGGCGCTGGACGTGATGAATAATTCGGCCGCGTCCAGGCCATCGAACAGGACGATGTTTTCCGGGGTGGCGTAAACGACGGGGTGCGCCTGAAGCGAGGACCCGATGCGTTTTTCCCGGCGCTCCAACTCGATGGCGCCGGTCACGACGCGGCGCAGGCCGCGGATTTTTTTCCACCGGGCGGCCAGTTCGTCGTCGCGCCAGGTTTCTGGAATGTCCGGGAAGGCGCGCAGGTGGACGCTGTTGGAGGGACTGTCATCCGGGTGGCGGGAGAGCCAGGCTTCTTCCGCCGTGAAACAGATAAACGGCGCCAGCCACGCCGTCAGGCAATTGAAGATTTCGTCGAGAACCGTCCTCGATGCGCGGCGCTTGATATCGTCGGCGCGGTCGCAATAGAGGGAATCCTTGCGCACGTCGAAATAAAAGGCCGACAGGTCGACGGTGCAGAAATTATGCAGTTCGGCGAACGTGGAATGGAAATGCAGGTCGTCGCAGGCCTGGCGCAACAACTTGTCCATTTGCCACAACCGGTGCAGGACCCAGCGTTCCATTTCCGGCATGTCGGCCACGTCGACCTTCTCCGTGTCGTCGAAACCGTTCAGGTTGCCCAACAGGAAGCGCAGCGTGTTGCGCAGCCGGCGGTAAATATCGGAATGGCTTTTGAGAATCTCGGGCCCGATGCGCAGGTCTTCGGAATAGTCCGAACCGACGACCCACAGGCGCAGGACATCGGCGCCGCGCTGATCGACGACATCCTTGGGCGAGACGATGTTGCCCAGCGACTTGGACATTTTCTGGCCGTCCTCGCCCATTACGAAACCGTGGGTCAGGACGGCGTCATAGGGCGCGCGGCCCCGGGTGCCGCAGGATTCCAGCAGGCTGGAATGGAACCATCCGCGATGCTGGTCAGTGCCTTCCAGGTACAGAGACGCCGGCCATTGCAGATCGTCGCGGGCTTCCAGGGTGAAGGCGTGGGTGCAGCCGGAATCGAACCAGACGTCGAGAATATCGGTGACTTGTTCGTAGTCCGCGGCATCGTGTTCGGGGCCCAGGAACCGGGACGCTTCGGACGTGAACCAGGCATCCGCGCCCTCAATCTCGAAGGCCTCGGCGACGCGGTCGAGAACGGCCTGGTCGCGCAAGGGCTCGCCGGTCTTTTTGTTGACGAACACGGTGATCGGCACGCCCCAGGCGCGTTGGCGCGACACACACCAGTCGGGCCGGGTTTCGATCATGCCCCGCAGGCGCTTCTTGCCCGACGAAGGCACGAAGCGGGTGTCTTCAATGGCTTTCAGCGCCTTGTCGCGCAGCTCGGTGGTTTCCATGGAAATGAACCACTGGGTCGTGTTGCGGAAAATCAGCGGCGCCTTCGAGCGCCACGAATGGGGGTAGCGGTGCGACAGCTTGCCGCGTCCCAAAAGGGTCCCGGCGTCCGCCAGCGTGTCGGCGACATGGTCGTTGACCTTGTAGACGTGCTGGCCGGCGAACAGGGGAACGGTGTCCAGGAAACAGCCGTTCTCGTTGACCGTGTCGGGCACGGCCAGGCCGTGTTCGCGGCCCAGTTCCCAGTCTTCGGCGCCGTGGCCGGGTGCTATGTGGACGATGCCGGTGCCTTCCTCGGTGGTGGCGAAGGCGGCGGCCAGCGCCGGCACGTCGAAGTCATAGCCTTGGCCGCTCAAAGGATGCCTGCAGATGGTGCCGGCCAGGGCCGAGCCCTTGAGGGTGGCGAGAACCGTGTGCCCGGTAATGGCGCACCGGGCGCAGGCATCCATCAGGCGCGCCGTGGCGATGATGAGTTTCTCGCCCGGGTCGGCCAGGCTGCCGTCATCGACGCCCGTGACTTCAATTACCGAATAATCGATGTCCGCCCCGTACGCGACGGCGCGGTTGCCGGGCATGGTCCAGGGCGTCGTCGTCCAGATGACGATGGCGGCGCCGTCAATTTCCGGCGTCGAAGCCGTGACCACCGGGAAGCGGACGAAAATGGTCGTCGAGGTGTGGTCGTGGTATTCGATTTCGGCTTCCGCCAGCGCGGTTTTCTCGACCGGCGACCACATCACCGGTTTGGCGCCGCGATAGAGCGAGCCATCCATCAGGAATTTGCCCAGTTCACGGGCGATCTGTGCTTCCGCCCCGTAGTTCATGGTCAGGTAGGGGTTGTCCCAGTCGCCGACCAGGCCAAGGCGCTTGAATTCCTCGCGCTGGATATCGATCCAATGTTCGGCGAATTCGCGGCATTCGCGGCGGAATTCGATGACCGGCACCTCGTCCTTGTCTTTTTTCTTCTTGCGGTACTTTTCCTCGATCTTCCATTCGATGGGCAGGCCGTGGCAGTCCCATCCGGGCACGTAATTGGAATCCTTGCCCAGCATCTGCTGCGACCGAACGATGATGTCCTTGAGAATCTTGTTCAGCGCATGGCCGATGTGCAGGTGACCGTTGGCATAGGGCGGCCCGTCGTGCAGGACGAATTTTTCTCTGCCCGCGCCGGCCTTGCGTTGCTGTGCCTGGATGTCGATGGCCGCCCACCGCGCCAGGGTTTCGGGCTCGCGCTTCGGCAACCCGGCCTTCATGGGGAAGTCCGTTTTCGGCAGGAACACAGTGGATTTGTAATCGGTGGTCATTTTTTCTTTCCCTGTCCGGGCGTTCGCCCGTCCTCGCCTTTTGTTTGGTTCCCGGCCCGGGCTTCACCCGTCCTCTGCATCAATAACATTTTGATTAGTTCTTACCTCTTCTGGAGGTCCATCACCAATTATTTTTCCATAGTCTAAAACAACTACTCTATCTGAAATATCCATTACAACTCCCATATCATGTTCAATTAAAACCATTGTTGTGCC
>JAESSX010000338.1 GCA_016763915.1 Rhodospirillales bacterium | reverse complement strand
GCAAAAGGCCTCATGGCGCGACCGCAACGGCTTCTTGGCCGGCGCGGCGGGGGCGGGACTGTTGGTGGGTCTGGGAAGGGTGGCGGGCATGAGCTTAGTTCCTATTTCAAAACTTAAAAGGGAATTAGATCATATTTTGGGCAAACTGTCAAGAACAGCAAGGGAACAATTTCAAATAAAACCACTCCCGGCGAAAGCGCCAAGGCGTCACATGGCGGCCTTGGCATCCTGTTTCCGGTTGGCGTCGCGGCGGTATTCCTAGAGCACATGCATGAAATGCACTCTAGAAGTGTCCTGACCAGATCAATACAATCTTAGCTTAACAGTTTGGCGCCAATGGCCACCTTATGAATATCCAGAGAAGAGGCTTTGATGGAAAAATGTTGGGTAAAGCGAAGGGCCCACCCACGTCGATTGTCCTCGGGGCACATAATTGAAGTGCGCAAAAGTTGGGAGTTTCGCAAAAGCGCTAATAAAGCGAAAAAGAAGAAAAACAACTATCGAAGTCCATGTCCGGACTGTTGTGCCGAAATTATAAGTGTTCGTATGCCGAATGGTGGTTGGGGACACTTTGAAGGAGGCAAAGGATTGGGGAGAGTAAAACATCCATGCATGGACAGAGGAAGCGGACTTTCAAAAAAACGAGATGAACAGACTATGGATATGTTTGAAGAGGTGACAAATGAAGATGAGGAGAAATAGAAGCCAGCCTTAAATCGGTAAAGATTGGAATAATAATCCAGGTGTCGGCGGTTCGAGTCCGCCTCCCGCTACCATTCAAAGCCCTGCGACCTTAATAGGTTGCGGGGCTTTTTCTTTAGACATTCTGACTGGGAACGTCCGCCTTGCCCCCCAAATCAAACATTCGCCGGGTAAGGGTGTTGACCCAACCGACCTTCCAATTGCAACCGATACCCGTTTAGAAGTTGCTATCTTCAGTAGGCGAAAGTTACGTTTATTTTATTGTTTCGTTGGGGTTTGCTGATGATGACCAAATTTTCCACCGCTGACAGTTATTCGGGGCAAAAGAAGTGAGAAAATTAGACAAACTCGTCCAGAAAGGCCTTCGCGCCCATCAGGCTGGGAACCTGGAGGAGGCGGAAGCGGTTTATCGCAAGGTCCTCACTGTCAATCCCGATCATGCCGACGCCAATCATTTTCTCGGCGTCATCGCCTTTCAGGCCGGTATGGCAAAAGAATCCCTGGACCTGATCGCCAAGGCCATCGGTATTAATCCCAAAAAAGCCATTTACCACTGTAATCTGGGTAATTCGTTGCAAACGCTGGACCGTACGGACGAAGCCATCGCAAGCCATCGAAAAGCCCTCTCCCTCAGCCCAAACCTGAGTACATCCCACAACAGCCTAGGGGTTCTTCTGCAGGAACAAGGCCATCTCGAAGACGCCGTGGCCAGTTTCGACAAGGCCATCACCGGCAACCCCGATTTCGCGGAAGCCTATTCCAACCGGGGCAAAGCGTTCAAGGAACTGGGGGCCTACGAGGACGCCGCCGAAAGCTACCATAAGGCGCTGGCCATCAAGCCCGATTACGCGGGGGCGCATAACAACCTTGGCAGCACACTGAGGGCAATGGAAAAACTGGATGAGGCCGTCGCCAGCTTTCACCAGGCCATCGCCATAAAACCCGATTTCGCCGAGGCCTATAGCAACCTGGGCAACACGCTCAAGACCCTGGGGCGCACGGACGAGGCGTTGGCAAGTTACCGCCGCGCCCTGAACATTGACCCCGGGCGCCATGATCTGCGCCATTTAATTTCCTCAATCAGCGGCGAAACCACGGACATCGCTCCGGAAAAATATATCCGCCAGTTGTTTGACGACTACGCGGGGCGGTTCGACGATCACCTGACCAACACCCTGGGCTACGAAATCCCGACTTTGATGCGACACGCCGTGGACGCCCTGCCGGACGGCCCGGAGACATTCCCCCGAGTGCTGGATTTGGGCTGCGGTACCGGCATGGTGGCGGAAAACTTCCAGGACATGGGGGACAAAATCGACGGCGTCGACCTTTCACCGAAGATGCTGGAACAGGCCGAAGCGAAAGGTGTCTACGCCAATCTCTATCTTGCCGATGTACTTGAATTTCTCGAAGGGCCCGACGTTCGCCCCGCCGGGTACGACCTTATCCTGTCGGCTGATACCTTCATTTATATCGGCAGGCTGGATGGTATTTTTGCCGCAGCCCGCCGCGCCCTGTCTGACGGCGGGTTGTTTGTTTTTTCGGTCGAACACCTGGAAGAAGGTGATTTTAAACTTCTGCCTAGTAGCCGTTATTCCCAGAGCGACGCCTATATCGAGAAACTGGCAGCGGAATACGGGTTCGTGATCGTTTGCCACGATCCAGTCACCGTCAGGATTGAAAAGGAAGTCCCCATTCCGGGCCGGATATTCGTGTTACGGGCCGTCGTCTAATGTCCGCTTATGGCTATTAGCAGACTCTCTGCGGGGCTGTGATCTATGTCTGCTTTGCCCCCGAAAGCAGACATATCCAATGCGCCCTAATGGTCGCTGGTGAGTGAACCATTAAGGGCGCGCTTGGGGCATTCAAAACGTGGTCCGCCCACTGGATGGCGTCGAACCGGGCCTTGGCCGCGCCGCGTTGTCCGGTGTGGCCCGCCTCAGTCTGCGGCCGCCCCGGCGGACCATTTTTGCCACATGTCCTTATAGGCGGTCTCAAGGCTGCGGGCGTAGGCGGGGGCGTCGCAGAGTAGCGAGGACGCTACGCGGTCGCGCAGGCCGGACCGCAGCGTCCGCAGCCGCTCGACGTCTTGCGCCAGGGTCCTGGCGCAGTCCACGTAGGCCGCAGGCGTATCCGCCACAAGATCGCCAAGGCCCGTCTGGTGCAGGATCGAGCCGGTCATTCGGCTGATGAACGGTTGCCCGGCGAGCGACACCACCGGGACCCCCATCCACAGCGCCTGGAACGTCGTCGTCGCGCCGTTGAACGGAAACGGGTCGAGCGCGATGTCGACCGCGCCGTAG
>JAESSX010000337.1 GCA_016763915.1 Rhodospirillales bacterium | reverse complement strand
GGGCCATGGCCGACCATATCCAGCGGAAAATGAAATCCATCGGGCTCAAGGCCGTCAATGCCGAGGGCCTGGAGAACTGCGACTGGGTGCTGATCGATGGTGGCGACGTCATCGTGCACCTGTTCCGTCCTGAGGTTCGGGGTTTCTATAACCTGGACAAGATGTGGCTGGGGCCGGTCGGCAAGTCCGCGCCGGAACCCGTCTCGGGTGTCATGGCCTGATCTTGGTATAGGGACGACCGATGCGGCTGATTATCGCGGCGGCCGGGAGATGGAAAGCCGCGCCCGAACGCGCGCTGTTCGATCATTTTGCCGGGCGCGTCGCCTTTCCCCTGGAACTCCGGGAAATCGAGGAAAAGAAAAAACTCAAACCCGACGCCTTGAAAAAGCGTGAGGGCGAACGGCTGCTCGGCCAGGTGCCCGACGGCGCCGTCGTCGTGGCGCTGGATGAAACCGGCAGGACATTGAAGAGCGTCGCGTTCGCCGAAAAGCTTAAGGTCTGGCGGGATGACGGGGTGCGGGACGTGGTCTTCCTCATCGGCGGCGCCGGCGGTCTCGACGACGCGGTCCGCAACCGCGCCGATCTGGTGATGTCTTTCGGCGCCATGACCTGGCCGCACCTGCTGGTGCGGGGCCTGCTGGCCGAACAAATCTACCGCGCCCAGTGCATCCTCGCCGGCCATCCCTATCACCGGGAATAAACAGGGTGTACGCGTTAACGCCCTGCTAACGCTCAATCCTCTATTCTCCTTATGCTTGATAATACTTATATTACGGACATGTCAGAATCCAAGACTCAGAAACCCGTTCCCCGGCCCGTCGTGCTCTGCATCCTCGATGGCTGGGGGGTCCGCGAGGAAACCGAGCACAATGCCATTGCGCTCGGCCAAACGCCGAATTGGGACCGCCTGGCGGCCTCGGTTCCGTACGCGCGTCTGGAGGCTTCGGCCCAAGAGGTCGGCCTGCCCGAAGGCCAGATGGGCAATTCCGAAGTCGGTCACATGAACCTGGGCGCGGGGCGCATCGTGCCCCAGGACCTGCCCCGGATCGACGCCGCCATTCAGTCGGGCGATCTGCCCGACAACGCGCAACTGGCGGTTTTTATCGAAACCCTGAAACGCTCCGGCGGCACGTGTCACCTGATGGGACTGTTGTCGCCCGGCGGCGTGCATTCCCACCACGATCACATGGTCACCCTGGCGGCCATTGTCGCCGGCCACGGCGTTCCGGTGGCCCTGCATACGTTCCTCGACGGCCGCGACACGCCGCCCAGCAGCGCCAAGGACTACATGGCGGAACTGACCAAGGCGACCGGATGGGAGGATTGGTCGGAGCGGGTCCGTGTCGCCACCGTGTCCGGGCGCTATTACCCGATGGACCGGGACAACCGCTGGGACCGGGTGGAAAAGGCCTGGCGCTGCCTGGTGCTGGCCGAAGGCGACGCGGCCGATGATCCGGTTCAGGCCATCGAAGCGGCCTATGGGCAGGGTATAACGGATGAATTCGTGGTCCCGACGGTGATCGGCGGGTACCAGGGCATGCAGGACGGCGACGGCCTGTTGATGGCCAATTTCCGGGCCGACCGGGCCCGCCAGCTGTTGGGCGCCCTGGCCGACCCCGATTTCGACGGGTTCGAGCGGCCGCGCAATGCCGATTTCGGGGCGTGTCTGGGGATGGTCGAATATTCCAGCCGACTGAAGGGCTTGTTCGCGGCCCTGTTTCCGCCCGACCGGCCCGACAATACCCTGGGCCAGGCGGTCTCCGACGCCGGGCTAACGCAGTTGCGCATCGCCGAGACGGAAAAGTACGCCCACGTGACGTTTTTTCTCAACGGCGGGCGGGAAGAGGTGTTCCCCGGCGAGGAGCGCATCCTGGTGCCGTCGCCGCAGGTCGCCACCTACGATCTGAAGCCGGAAATGTCGGCGCCCGAAGTCACCGACAATCTGGTCACGGTCATTGGCGAGGACCGGTTCGACCTGATCGTGGTCAATTTCGCCAACGGCGACATGGTCGGCCACACCGGCAACCTGGACGCCGCCATCAAGGCCACCGAGTGCCTCGATCAATGCCTCGGGCGTTTGGAGGAAGCGGTGACCAAGGCCGGCGGCGTGCTGATGATCACCGCCGATCACGGCAATTGCGAACGGATGCTTAGCCCCGACGGCGCTCAGCCCCACACCGCGCATACCATGAACGTGGTGCCGGTGTTGATGGTCCATGCGCCCGATCGGGTGTGCGGGCTAAGGGACGGGCGGTTGTCTGACGTTGCGCCGACGCTGCTCGACCTGATGGGGTTGCCGCAACCGGCTGAAATGACCGGCCGTTCGCTGATCGATACCGGTGGGCAGTGATGGCCCGGTGCGGGACCAAAGTTCTGCAACGCGCCGGCACGGCCCTCGCGGTCGTATTTCTGATCGCCGCAATGGCGCTGCCCGCCCACGCCGCGCCGGAAAAAGGCAAGACCGGAAAGCGCCTGGAAGACGTTAACCGGGCCCTTGGACAAGCCCGGGAAAAAACACTCCGGCTGAAGAAAAAAGCGGATGAAATCGAACAGGACCTGGCCCGTTTACGGCGCGATATGGTGGCCGCCGCGAAAATCATCCAGGCGCAGGAATCCCGGGCCTCCGGCCTGGTCCGGGCGCTCGCCGGGCTGAAGACGGAAGAGGAGGCCAAGCTGGCCCGGCTGGCCGCCAACCGGGGGCATATGGCGAAGGTTCTGGTGGCCTTGCAGCGGGTCGCGCGTTATCCGCCGGAAGCCCTGATGATGCAACCCATGTCGCCCGTCGACACGGTGCGCAGCGCCATCCTGCTGCGGGCCACGGTGCCGGAAATCAAACGCCGCGCCTTCCGGTTGCGCGAAGACCTGGAAAGCCTGAACACGGCGCGCCGGGTCATGGCCGAAAAACGAATCCAGCTGGCCAGCGTCGCCAGGGGACTCAAGGCGGAACGCAAGCGGCTGGCGATTATGTTCGGGCGCAAAACGGCGGTCAAACACCGCACCCTGGCCGAGCGCCGGGCCGAAGCCAGGCGGCTCAAGTCCCTGGTGGGCGAGGCGGCGACCCTGCGGGAACTGCT
>JAESSX010000336.1 GCA_016763915.1 Rhodospirillales bacterium | reverse complement strand
GGTCCGTGCGCCCCGCTGTTTAACGGAAAACGCCCCGAATCCACGCAGTTCGACGCGGTCGCCGGCGGCCAGTGCGTTGGTGATTTCATCAAAAATCGTGCTTACGATGCGCTCTACATCCCGCTGGTACAGATGCGGGTTGGAGGCAGCAAGACGTGCAATCAGTTCCGATTTGGTCATGCCACTTATTTCCCCCTTTGCGCTCCTTAGCGCCGGGTTTAACGAATATATCTTCGGTTATAGCTGCTACCAGAGGTTAGGGTGCCAAAGCGAGATCACCCCGTCAAGACTAAGTCTTTCAGAAAACAGAACTTTTCCGATCCTTGAATCCAGCCATTGGCTCCAGGAATCATCGTCGTCCCCGATCTGGACGTCGCGTACCGGAAGGGAATCGGCAATTTCGTGGGTATCTGCGAGCCATTTCCGGGCTTCCGCCTCGGCGCCGATGGCATCGATCAGGCCATTGGCCAGAGCTTGGCGGCCGCTGTAAACCCGGCCGTCGGCGAGCGCCTTGACCTTGTCCCGCGGAAGCTTGCGTCGCTCCGTGACCACGTTGAGAAACATGTCGTAAAAATCGTCGACGACGGCTTCCGTCGCCTTGCGGGCGGCGGGGGAGAATTCCTCCAGCGGGTTCGGCTGCGCCTTCAGCGGCGCGCTTTTGACCGAGATCGGCTTGATGCCGATTTTGTCCAGCAACTTGGTGATGTCGGCGGTCTGCATGATGACGCCGATGGACCCGGTCAACGACGATGAACGGGCGAAAATCCAATCGGACGCCAATGCCGTCATGTAGCCAGCCGATGTCGCCGTTGTCCCCATCACGGCCACGACGGGCTTCTTTTAGCCGACCCGGCGAAGCGTTTCGTAAAGCGCTTCGCCACCGACATAGGTGCCGCCGGGACTGTCGATCTTGACGATCAGGGCCCGGGCTTTGTCGTTTTTGGCAACCTCGGCCAGGGCTTCGTCGCGGTCCTGATCGTCAACAATGATGCCCTGGATCCGGATCCGGGCGACGTGGTCGCCCTCGGCCACGTCGAAGCGGCCTAACCCGACCATAAGGGCGGCGACGATAGCGACGACGCCGATGACCCGCCAAAGGGTCAAACGCCGTTTCAGACGGCGTCTTTCAACAACCTGGTCCGCGTCGAGGGACATTGTAATTGCTCGCTATCAATGACCACGCATTACTTCTCTTCGGCCTTTTTGGCCTTGGCGGCGGGTTTCTTGGCGGCTTTCTCTTTATCCGCCTTATCCGCATCCTTGTCGTCGGTCTTGGCGGCGGCCTTTGCGGTCGCCTTTTTCTTCGGCGCGGCCTTCTTTTTCTCGGCCTTGTCGTCGGCTTTTTCGTCTTCGGCCTTATCCTTCTTGGCGGCGGTTTTTTTCTTCTTTTCTTCCTTGGCGTCTTCCTTGGCGTCTTCCTTGGCGTCTTCCTTGGTCGCCTCTTCGTCGTCGGCCTTGGCCGCCTTTTTCGTGGTTTTGGCCTTGGGCTTTTCCTCGGTCTTTTCTTCCGAGTCGGTTTCTTCCGCCTTCTTCTGGAACGCCGCGCCCAGGATATCGCCCAGCGACGCGCCGGCGTCCGACGATCCATAGGCCTTCATGGCTTTCTTTTCTTCCTCGACTTCCAGCGCCTTGATGGACAAGGTCAGCTTGCGGCTGCTCTTGTCGACCTGGGTGATCTTAGCATCGATCTTTTCGCCGGCGGCGAAACGGTCGGGACGCTGCTCGGAACGGTCGCGGCTGAGGTCGCCCTTGCGGATGAAGCCAGGTGTGGTTTCGTTGACCAGCACCTCGATCCCGTTGCCGACGATGTTGATAATCGTACAGGTGACGACCGCGCCCTTCTTGAGATTGTCCAGGTCGGCGCCGACCGTGTCTTTGGTCAGTTGTTTGATGCCGAGGCTGATCCGTTCCTTTTCCACATCCACGTCAAGAACCTTGGCCTTGACCATGTCGCCCTTCTTGTATTCGGCCAACGCCTCTTCGCCGGATTTTTCCCAGCTCAGGTCCGACAGGTGAGCCATGCCGTCGATATCGCCGTCGAGACCGATAAACAGGCCGAATTCGGTGATGTTCTTGATTTCGCCCTCGACTTCCGAGCCGACGGTGAACTTGGACATGAAGCCTTCCCACGGATTGGACTGGCACTGCTTGAGGCCCAGCGAGATACGCCGTTTTTCGGGATCCGCGTTGAGCACCATGACTTCGACTTCCTGGCTGGTGGAAACGATCTTGCCGGGATGTACGTTCTTTTTCGTCCAGCTCATTTCTGAAACGTGGACCAGGCCTTCGACGCCGGGTTCCAGTTCCACGAACGCGCCGTAATCGGTGATGTTGGTGACCCGGCCGGTGAATTTGGTGCCGGCGGGGTATTTCGCCTCGACGCCTTCCCAGGGATCGACTTCCAACTGCTTCAGCCCCAGCGAGATCCGTTGGGTTTCGGCGTTGAAGCGGATCACCTGAACCTTCATGGTTTGGCCGATCTGCAGGACTTCCGACGGGTGGTTGACACGGCGCCACGCAATGTCGGTGACATGCAGCAAGCCGTCGACGCCGCCGAGATCGACGAAAGCGCCGTAATCGGTGATGTTCTTGACCACGCCTTCGAGAACCTGGCCTTCGGACAGGTTGGAAATCAGCTCGGAACGGGCTTCGGAGCGGGTTTCCTCGAGCACCGCGCGCCTGGAGACGACGATGTTGTTACGCTGCGGATCCATTTTCAGAATCTGGAACGGCTGCGGCGTGTTCATCAGCGGACTGATATCGCGCACGGGACGGATATCCACCTGGCTTCCGGGCAAAAACGCCACGGCGCCCGAAAGGTCGACGATGAAGCCGCCCTTGACGCGGCCGAAAATAACGCCGTTGACCCGTTCGGCCTTCTTGAAGGATTTTTCCAGTTCGGTCCAGGCTTCCTCGCGGCGGGCCTTTTCGCGGCTCAACCGGACGATGCCTTCCCGGTCCTCGTAGCGTTCGACGAAAACGTCGACCTGGTCGCCGACCTTGATATCGGCGGTTTCTTCAGGCGTGCCGAATTCCTTCAGGGAAACACGGCCTTCGGATTTGAGGCCGACATCGATCAACACATCGTCGTTTTCGACGGTAAGGATCGTCCCGGTAACGACGCGGCCTTCGAAGCCGCCGTCGGTCCCTAGGGATTCCTCGAGCATTTCAGCAAAATTTTCTTTGATAATGGGGGCCGAATCTTTCTCGGCAGTCTGTGTTTCAGGAGACATGGGGTCTTTATCCTTCTCTAATAACTTTTCTGGCCAACCGGTTGAATCCGGCGGTCTTGGGTTAAAAATTACGCCCCGGTCCGGATACTCGCCGGACTCACGACAGGGACGCCTGCGGTTTATTTGTCTGCGTTAATGAAGTCCAGCGCCGCGGCAAAAACCTGATCGGCGTCTAAATCACTGGTATCCAGGAGAAAAGCGTCTTTGGCCGGCACCAGCGGTGAGACGGCGCGTTCGCTGTCACGCGCGTCCCGTTCCTTCATATCGGCGAGAACGCGGCCATGTATAGCGTCGAGACCCCGTTCCCGCAACTCTAAAAAACGCCTTTCGGCACGAACTTCCGCACTTGCGGTTACGAACAGCTTTGACTCGGCCTCCGGGCAGACCACGGTGCCGATGTCGCGACCGTCGAGAACCGCCCCCTTGGCGCCCCCCGGCGGGTTGGCGGCGAACGCGCGCTGGAAGTTCAGAAGCGCCGCGCGCACGTCTGGAACCGCCGAAACCCGGGACGCCGCATCGGCGGCGGCGTCGCCGCGCAGATCGCCGGCTTCGAGGTCCTCAGGCGTCAGGCCCCGAGCTGCATCAGCAGCCAGGGCGGCATCGTCCGCTTCACCGCCCGCGCGCACCACATTCATGCCCACCGCCCGGTACAGAAGCCCGGTATCCAGCAAGGCCAGACCGAAATGATCCGCCAGCCGGCGGGCCAGGGTGCCCTTGCCGGCGGCCGCCGGGCCGTCAATGGCGATCAACATGCGGCTACTCCCCTCCGTTTCCAGGTTCGATGGACGCGCCGAGCCCGTTCATCAGGCCGGTGAAGCCGGGGAAACTGGTGTCGATGGTCGCCCCGTCGTCGATTTCGACCGGCTGTTCGGCAGCCATGCCCAGTACCAGGAACGCCATGGCGATACGGTGGTCCAGGATGGTCTCGATGCGCGCCCCGCCCGCAACACGCCCCATTCCCTGGATGGTCAGGCTGTCTTCGGTCTCAAAGATCTCGACCCCGACCGCCGCCAGACCTTTGGCGATGGCCGACAATCGGTCGCTTTCCTTGACCCGAAGCTCGCTTAAGCCTTCCAGCCGGGTTTCCCCCTGGGCACAAGCGGCGGCGCAGGCAAGAACGGGATACTCGTCGATCATCGAGGGCGCGCGCGCCGCCGGAACGGTGATGCCCCGCAAGACCGAGCTTTCGACCACCAAATCACCGACCGGCTCGCCGCCCTGGGGGCGTTTGTTGCCGATGGTGATGGCGGCGCCCATTTCCAGCAACGTCGTCAGCAGACCGGTGCGCAGCGGATTCAGGCCGACGCCGGTCAGTTCCACCCGGGACGACGGCGCGAGCAGCGCCGCCACCAGGGGAAACGCGGCCGATGAAAAATCGCCGGGCACGGAAATTTCATGGCCGGTCAGTTCCGGCTGTCCGGCAAGGGTTATTTTGCGGCCGCCTTCGGACGCCTCCTCAACGGTGACCTCGGCGCCGAAATGGGCCAGCATGCGTTCGGAATGATCGCGGGTGGGATCCGGCTCGATCACGGTGGTCAGGCCCGGCGTATTCAACCCCGCCAACAGCACCGCCGATTTCACCTGCGCCGAGGCGACCGGCAGTTCATAGGCAACGGGAATGGGCGTCTGCGTGCCGCTCACGGTGACCGGCAAACGGCCGCCTTCGCGCGCCGTGAATTGAGCGCCCATCAGTCTGAGCGGCGTCATCACGCGCTCCATGGGGCGGCTGGAAAGCGAAGCGTCGCCGCTGAACGTGGTCTTGAACGGATGGGTGGCGGCAACCCCCATCAGGAGGCGCACCGCGGTGCCGGAATTGCCCATGTCGAGCACCGATGCCGGTTCCGCCAGCCCGCCGACGCCCCGCCCAAAAACCCGCCAGACGCCGTCATCGCCCCGTTCGATATCGGCGCCCAGGTGCTTGAGAGCGGCGGCCGTGGCTAGCACGTCCTCGGATTCCAGCAACCCCGAGATGCGGGTCTCGCCGATGGCCAGCGCACCCAGAATCAGGGCCCGGTGCGAAATGGATTTATCGCCGGGAACCGCGATCACGCCCGAAAGCGGCCCGGTTTGGCTGGAAGTCAAAGCCGTCACGTCAGGGTTTCCTTAAGTCTAAGTCTCGGTATCGTCCGTTACAGCGCAAATTCCGCCACGATTTTCGATGACGGTCTCCAGGGGGTGGAAACTCACTTAAGGCACCCTTCGGGCTGCTTCCCAAGCGCATCGGTTGCTTTTCCAGATGAACTTGGGAAGCCGCCCGTATGAGTACCCTATGTTAAATTCCAACCGCCAGCACAAATTCCGCCGGGAACTGTAAAGGCCCGTTCTGGTCGGCGGAATGAAAAATTTTTCCGGTGTTGTTTATTTTTGTTTTTGACACAACCGGTCGAACATGGCAATTGGCACCTCAGAATCGAAATTGCATCCCTTAGGAGGTCTAAACGGGTGGCCAATTCGGAGTGGGGAACAAAGCGGACGTGCCAAAGTTGCGGCGAGCCGTTTTACGACCTGAAGAAAAAAAATATCGAATGCCCCAAGTGCGGCGCGGCCTTCACTCCCGCACCGCCGGCTAAATCCAGGCGGCCGACCCCGGCCGCGCCCAAGCCGGTGGCTGGAAACCCGCCCAAGAGCGCCGAGGACAATGGAAAAACCGAAGTCCTTGACGATGGTGCCGATCCCGTGGAAACTCCCGCCCCGGACAATAACGAAGCCGCGGCCGGCAATAAGGGGCAGTACGACAATCTTGTCGTCGCCGAGGACGACGAGGATTCCCTGATCGAGGACACGTCCGACCTCGGGGCTGAAGACGACGACATGTCGGAAGTCAAAGAACACATCGACGACGGAGTCGAAGACAAGAACTAAACCCGCCGGCGAATAAAAAAATTTAGGGGCCGTAGCTCAGTTGGGAGAGCGCTACAATGGCATTGTAGAGGTCGTCGGTTCGATCCCGTCCGGCTCCACCATCATTACCCCAAGGGAAACCTTGGGGTTTTGTTGTTTCTGGGTTTCGCCATCCGGGCCGTCTAAGCCCAGTGTGCCCAAATCGTGCCCATACCGGTTAAGCGCTACAATCGCACGCTCCTGAAACTCAGGAGCCAGATGCGCATACCGCTGAACCATCACCAGACTCTTGTGTCCGGTCATGTGCATCACCTCGTAGAGAGGTAGCCCCTGCTGGACGAGACGCGAGGCAAAGCTAAGAAAGCCCGCTCCGATCGCTCCCACATAAGAAATCTGAAAGGAATCCATGATTTTGCTGATGTTCAGTCGCTAAAAAATGTGTATACTATACCGTATAGTTTTGTGTAAACTACACGGTGTCGTTTACATTGGAAAGTGGGTTTTTGTGGGATTGAAATGGTGTCGGAAGCTACTGAAAAATCAAAAAGGAAATTGCCGGTTAAACGGGAATTGATCGTCGCGGCGGCGCGAAAATTGTTTTTGGAGGCGGGTTTTGGTGCAACCAGTATGGATGCCATTGCAGCCGAGGCCGGAGTTTCCAAGCGCACGGTTTACAGTCACTTCAAAAATAAGGAATCTCTTTTCGCGGCGATCATGGGGGACATGTGCCGGATCATAGGTGGTTCGAGTCCGGATGAACCGATACCCGACGAAGAGCCTGAACAGGTTTTAAAAGCTGTAGGCCTGCATATCCTGCACAGCGTACTGGAGCCGGAAGCCCTCGATGTCTTCCGCGTCGTTCTAGCCGAAAACGCGAATTTTCCCGAGTTAGGGAAGGCGTTCTGGAATGCCGGTCCCGAGGTGATGAAAGATTATCTCGCCGGGTATCTTTCGGAATTGGATAAGCGGGGGGTTTTATCTGTTCCCAATGCTGATTTGGCGGCATTCCAATTCATGGGAATGATCAAGTGGCCTTGCCACATACGGCTATTGTTCGGGGCGGGAAAACCACCGACGGAAAAGGAACTCGCCACCGCTCTGGATCAAGCCGTCTCGACCTTTGTAAACGGACTGAAGTCAGCCTAATCATCTTAAGTCACCTTAGTTGGATTGCTTGGCACAATCGCCAGCATTCAATTAGGAACCAGGCTTGCCCGTGCTCTACATAGCATGGTGCTCGGGCGCACTGTCGCAACGATTAACTCTCCTCGGCCCGTTTTGATCCGGTTGATTCTGCGGCAACTCTCGCGGTATTTCGCCTCAGAAAAAATTACGCTTGCCAATGTAAACTACACAGTGTAGTTTTAAGAAACTGTACGGTGTAGTCTACTCTTTGCGAGTCAGCAAAACCCACACAAATGCAGGTATTTAATGTCCGTTGACGGGTTGTCATCACGGATGACGAGTTCTGGTGAAAATAGCAAAAGGAAACAAAATGACAGCGAATTGGAAACTCAAGGGAATGTATTTCGAGGCATGCAACTGCGATGCGGCCTGCCCTTGCGTATTTTTAAGTGCGCCGACGACGGGAGAATGTTCCGTATTGATCGGCTGGCACATCGAAGAAGGTACATTCGGCGATATCGACCTCGGCGGGCTTAACGTCCTAAGAGCGATACATACGCCAGGGCATATGCTGGAAGTTCCGTGGACAGCGGCGCTTTATCTGGACGACGCTGCGGATCAAGCGCAGACGGAAGCGCTCACTCAGATATTCACAGGACAGGTGGGAGGAAGTCCCTCTAAGCTCGCGTCTCATATCGAAAACGATCTCGGCATACGCCAACTGCCAATCACTTTTAAGGCTGACGGAAAGAAGCGATCCGTCTCAATCCCCGACGTGGCCGAAGTCGAACTCACCGCGATTGTCGGGCAGGGCGACGGGGATGTCACCATCAGCGGCCATCCGCTGTGTGTCGCGCCCGGTCAAGACGCCATTGTCAGCCGGTCGGACCATCTTAGGTACACCGATCACGGCATGAACTGGGAAATTAGCGAAAAGACCGCCTTCTTTTCGCCCTTCGTATACGAGGGTTCCTGAGCCCCCAATATCAAGCGGCTTACCCAATGGCGCGAGCAAAGAAACATACTTAGCGCATATGAGGGGCCGCGAACTCTTAACCGAAAAAAGAAAGTAACTGAAATGACAAATATCGATAACGACTATCAACATGCCGAAATTTTGGTTGAAACAGACTGGCTGGAGAAGAACCTGGATGACCCGAATCTACGGGTGTTCGATTGCACCGTGATTGCCACACTAAACCCCGATCAGGCAGCTAAATTTCCCTTCGTGTTTGAAAGTGGTGTCAGCCAATTTAACGAGGGGCACATTCCCGGTGCGGGGCATCTCGATCTTCTGGATGAACTTTCAGACAAATCGTCCGAGTTGCTTTTTCCGTTGCCGTCCGAACAACAATTCGCCAGCGCTATGAGCAAAGCAGGCGTTAGTGAAGGTACCCGCGTCGTGCTCTATGGCACGGCTGAGCCGATATGGGCGGCTAGGGTATGGTGGATGTTGCGGGCGTTTGGCTTCGATAATGTTGCCGTTTTGAACGGTGGTTGGGCGAAATGGTGTGCGGAAAGTCGCTCTATATCGAAAGATTCCAGCACTTATGCTCCTGGACAGTTTACCGCGCAAACGCGTCCTCAATGCTTTGTCGGCAAGGACGAAGTCCTTACGGCCATCGGTAAAGACGGTATCTGCACCATCAACGCGCTTCCGCCGATGATGTTTACCGGTGAAGGCGGCCCGGTTTTCGGGCGAAAGGGGCATATTCCAGGCAGTACCAATGTGCCGTTTATGTCGTTACATGATCCGGATACCGGGGCCTACTTACCTGCTGCCCAGTTACATGAAAAGTTCGACGCGGTTGGTACCGACGACGCTGACAGCATAATCACCTATTGCGGCAGTGGAATTGCCGCCTCCAACGACGCCTTCGTGCTTACCTTACTGGGATACAAAAACGTCACTGTGTATGACGCATCCTTGGCTGAATGGGGCTATGACGAATCACTGCCGATGAAGGCGGGTTGAACGGGTTGCCTGGCGTGGGCCGGATAAAGGAAATGACGGCGACACGAAATCAACCTTTCTTTAGGCGTGATCATTTGGCGGTGCTGTTCAGCCTTACTGGCATCACCGTGCTGGCCTGGCTCTATCTTCTCGACATGTCCTTCGGCATGGAAGACATGGCGGGGATGGGTAGCGCCATGATCAAAGCTACCGACACCTCGTGGACTGGTCGTGATTTTGTCCTGATGTTTCTTATGTGGGCCGTGATGATGGTTGGCATGATGGTGCCAAGCGCCTTTCCCATGGTTTTGATGTTTTCCTCTCTCAATCGGAACCATCGGGACAAGGGCGGTCCATTCGCGTCCACCGGGATATTCGCTGCCGGTTACATCGTGATCTGGACGGTCTTCAGCCTCGCGGCAACGATTTTGCAATGGGGATTGCAGGGCGTTGGGCTTCTCTCGCCCATGATGGCCAGCACGAGCGCCGCTTTTAGCGGCCTCGTGCTCGTCGCCGCCGGCATATACCAATGGACGCCTTTCAAGAACGCATGCTTGCGGAATTGCCAAACGCCACTTGGGTTCCTCATGACCCGCTGGCGGGACGGCGCTGGCGGTGCTTTTCGCATGGGGCTCGCGCACGGCGCCTATTGCGTAGGGTGCTGTTGGATATTGATGGGGCTGTTGTTCGTTGGCGGCGTGATGAACCTGCTGTGGATAGCTGTGCTCGCGATGTTCGTGCTCTTGGAGAAGGTCACGCCGCCTGGCCCATTGCTACCCCGTCTTACCGGTACGGCGCTGATTGCGTGGGGTGGATGGGTGTTAAAGGCGAATTTCTAAAAAAGAAGGAGACGATAGCGTGGATAATACGGTCAACGCAGACATGAGCGAGTTCTGGAACGGCGACGGTGGTCAAAAATGGCTGCGTTTTCAAGACAGGATGAAAGTAAACCTAATGCCCTTCGGCCATATGGCCATGACTGCGGCATCATTATCAACCGGTGAACGGGTCATTGACGTTGGATGTGGCTGCGGTGATACCACATTTGAAATTGCGCGCTTGGTTGGACCTAGCGGCTACGCGCACGGAATTGATATCTCAACGCCGATACTGGCGCAGGCCAATGAGCGTGCAGTGTCCGCATCTGAAAAGAACGTCACGTTTGAACGCGCTGATGCACAGATTCACCGTTTCGATCCGGCAGCATTCAATGTCATTTTTTCCCGGTTTGGTATTATGTTCTTTGACGATCCCGTCGTTGCGTTCAAGAATCTAAGGTCAGCGCTGAAATCCGGTGGGCGAATAGCTTTTGTTGCCTGGCAGTCGGCCAAGAACAATGAATGGATCAGTCTGTCTCTTGACGTTGTGGCGAATCACATACCCCTTTCCGCGCCGCCTGGCCCAGAGGAACCTGGTCCGCTTTCATTTGGCGACACGGAAAGGCTAAAGCGAATTCTGGTTCAGGCGGGCTTTTCCGATATAGGGATAGAAGGGGTCAGTATCCCGTTTATCGTCGGCGATAATCTCGATTACGCCGCCAAGTTTTTGACTCAAATGGGACCGGCTAGCGGGGCTATCGCAAACTCAGACGCAAACGAAGAAACTAAGTTTCGTATTGTCAGCGATATGCGTGACGCTCTCGGAGCCTTTGAAACTGATCAAGGTATTGCTATGAGTTCGGCGACCTGGGTCGTTACCGCGCAGAATCCATGAAATTCAACTCTACAGGTATTAAAGAGTATACTTTCGACCGGCTGTCCCGCGTGATTGAGGTGCTAACCGATAACCACCTATCGGAGGCGGTGTTTAATGCACTCGTAGATGCCAGAATGCGGGTTCCTCTAGATGAAGAAAATTGGGTGCGTGCTTTAATAGGCAAAGATCGAGCCGCAAAATGTACAAGTTTAAGGAAGCGGGTCCGGTAAATTTTTATACGCACGGCATAGATAAATTCTATCGTTTTCTGGAGGCCGTACTATGCCGCTCATGGATAAACCTGCGCTCAGAGTTGCATATAAGCGGTCACGTGAAAGAAGAAACCACTGTGCCCAAATTGTGCCCGTCTTAATCCTCCTTATTCGGTATTCTGCGGTTTTGTTCGAGAAGGCTCGCGACAGCGCCCGAACGACTTGTTGATATTAAACGATTTTATATATTGAAGGTCCCAATGGCATTGTAGAGGTCGTCGGTTCGATCCCGTCCGGCTCCACCAAATATTACAAGGGCTTAGCTTTAACCGGCTAAGCCCTTTTTCTTGTCCCGCAATTGTCAGGAATGGTTTCGCACCCTTTTTAGGGAAACTTCGCCTCGCCCGATGGCGGTTTAACTTTGTCGGCGAGCGGTGTACCCTCGCCGGGTGCTCCGGAAGGAGAGCCGACATGCCGATCTGGAGATTTGAGCCGATCAATCCGGACGATCGCCACTGGCAGGCAAGCGCGTATGCAGGCCCTCTGACTGTGCGAGCGGCGGACGAAGACAAGGCCCGCGAGTTGGCAGCATCACAATTTCGAATCGGTGCGGAGAAGCCCCAGGGAACGGACGTTCCGAGGATGCCTTGGCTTTATTCATGGCTCACGAACTGTACCCGGTTAGAAGCTTCGGAATTTGAGGAGGACGGGCCGGATAGCATCCTCGGTCCGCAACAGGCGTTGTCGATGGCGCGCCCTCCACCATGAGGAAATTTTCCGTATTCGCCGCCACCATCATCGCCACTGCAACCTTCGTCGCCTCGCCGGTTTTTTCCGACCATGACGCCTTAATGGGTGGTGGCTCGATCAGCGTCGTTCTGCCGATCGCCATTGTTGTCGTCATTGGCATGGTTGGGCTTGGGATTTGGGATCGGAAGATGCGAAAGACGAAATCAAAACGTAAGCGCAAGCGCAAGCGACGATGACTGGCTACCGAGGCCCGCCAACATGGCATTGTAGAGGACGTCGGCTTTTGCCGGAAGGTAGCGGAGGAACGGAAGCGCCCGTCGCCACGCCTACGGTTTTTAAAAAATT
>JAESSX010000335.1 GCA_016763915.1 Rhodospirillales bacterium | reverse complement strand
GGGATCATGCACGGCGGGCGGGGCGTACGTGCCGGCGATGTCCGACGAAAGCATCATTGTGCGCAACCAGGGGACGATCTTTCTCGGCGGCCCACCGCTGGTCAAGGCGGCGACGGGCGAGGAGGTCAGCGCCGAGGAACTGGGCGGCGCCGATGTCCATTCCAGAATTTCCGGGGTCGTCGATCACGTCGCCGACGATGATGACCACGCCCTGGAAATGGCGCGGCGCGCCGTCACCCATCTGAACCGGGTCAAACCGACCGGCCCGGATGTGCGCGACCCGGTCGACCCCTTGTATGACGTGGCCGAGATGTACGGCATTATCAACGCCGACCGGCGCATGCCGTTTGACGTGCGCGAGATCATCGCGCGCATCGTCGACGGCTCCGAATTCGACGAATTCAAGCGCCGGTATGGCGAGACCATCGTTTGCGGGTTCGCGCGAATTCACGGCTACCCGGTCGGCATCATCGCCAACAACGGCATCCTGTTTTCCGAATCCGCGCTTAAAGCCACCCATTTCATCGAACTGTGCAGCATGCGGAATATCCCGCTGGTGTTCCTGCAGAACATTTCCGGCTTCATGGTCGGCAAACAGGCGGAAGCCGGCGGCATCGCCAAGGACGGGGCCAAGATGGTCAGCGCCGTGGCCTGCGCCCGGGTGCCGAAATTCACCGTCGTCATCGGCGGCAGTTTCGGGGCCGGCAATTATTCCATGTGCGGGCGCGCTTATGGCCCCCGGTTCCTGTGGATGTGGCCCAATGCCCGGATTTCCGTGATGGGCGGCCAGCAGGCGGCGGGCGTTCTCGCCACCGTCAAGCGCGACGCCATGGAAGCCCGGGGGGAAAGCTGGTCGACAAGCGAAGAGGCGGATTTCAAGCAGCCGATTCTCGACCAGTACGAGGCGCAGGGGCACCCCTATTACGCCAGCGCCCGGCTATGGGACGACGGCATCATCGCGCCGGAGGATACGCGCAAGGTTCTCGGCCTCGGACTGTCGGCATCCCACAACGCGCCGATCGAAAAAACCACCTTCGGCATTTTCAGGATGTGAGGGATATGGATATCCTTCTGAGCGACATCTCCGATGGCCGGGCGACGCTGACCCTGAACCGGCCCGATGTACACAACGCCTTCGACGATGTGCTGATTACCCGCCTGACGGGCGAATTGCAGGCCCTGGATAGCAATCCGGATGTCCGCGCCGTCGTCCTGGCGGCGGCGGGCAAAAGCTTTTCCGCCGGCGCCGACCTGAAATGGATGCAGCGCATGGCCGGGTATTCCGAGGCCGAAAACCTGGCCGACGCCGAGGCATTGGCGGAGTTGATGAAAACGCTGAACGGCATGACCAAACCGACCATCGCCCGCGTTCAGGGCGCGGCCTTCGGCGGCGGCGTCGGACTGATCGCGTGTTGTGATATCGCCATTGCCGCGGATACGGCGCAATTTTCCATCTCGGAAGTCAGGCTGGGGTTGATCCCGGCCGTCATTTCCCCCTATGTCGTCGCCGCCATCGGCGAACGTCAGGCCCGGCGCTATGTGCTCAGCGCCGAGCGTTTCGATGCCACCGAGGCGCGGCGCATCGGCCTTGTGCATTCGGTTGTCGCCGCCGGGGATCTGGACGCGGCGGTCGATGACCTGGTCGGCGCCATTTCGGCAAATGGTCCCGAGGCCGTTGCGGAAGCTAAAAAAATGATAGCCCTGGTCGCCCGGCGGCCCATCGATGACGGGCTGATCGGCGATACGGCGGCCCGCATCGCCCGCATCCGTGTATCCGGGGAAGGCCGCGAAGGCCTTGCGGCGTTTCTGGAAAAACGCAAACCCGGCTGGGATCAATCGTAACCGCGTTAGTTTTCCACAGACTTTTTTCAAACAATGCAGATGTTCCTATTTCCGCACCGGACCCGGCGGATTAGGGTTAGCGACGTTCAAACGTCCTTTTGGAACCGGAATTCATGCGGCTTCCCGCAAACGTAAAAATGGTCGAGGTCGGCCCCCGCGACGGTCTGCAGAACGAACCGGGATTGGTGTCCGCCGCGGTCAAGGCGGCGCTGATCGAGCGCCTGGCCGATGCCGGCCTGAAATGGATCGAGGCCGGCAGTTTCGTGTCGCCGAAACGGGTGCCGCAAATGGCCGACACGGCCCGGGTCCTGGCCGGGATTAACCGCACCAAGGGTGTCTGCTACAGCGTGTTGACCCCCAACATGCAGGGCTTCGAAGCCGCCGTCGCCGCCGGCGTCGATGAAGTCGCGGTTTTTGCCGCCGCCACCGAAACCTTTTCCAACAAGAACCTGAACTGTTCCATCGAACAGAGCTTCGAGCGGTTTGCTCCCGTGTGCGAGGCGGCCCGGACGGCGGGCATCCCGGTGCGCGGTTATATTTCCTGTGTCCTCGGCTGCCCCTACGAGGGCGACGTTGCGCCCAAGGCCGTCGCCGACACTGCGCGCCGCCTGTTGGAAATGGGCTGCCGCGAGATTTCGCTCGGCGACACCATCGGCACCGGCACGCCGGCCGCGGTCGGGGCGATGATCGAGGCCGTGTCCGGGGTGGTGGAGGTCGACCGGCTAGCCGCCCATTTTCACGATACCTACGGCCAGGCCCTGGCCAATATCCTTGCCGTCCTGCAACAGGGCGTCGCCGTCATCGACAGTTCCGTCGGCGGCCTGGGCGGGTGCCCCTATGCGGCGGGGGCGACGGGCAATGTGGCGTCGGAAGACGTTCTCTACATGCTGGACGGGCTTGGGATTGAAACCGGGGTCGATTTGAATTCACTGGCCGGGGCCGGGCGCTACATTTGCGGCGAATTGGGGCGGCCGCCGGCGTCCCGGGTGTCGCTGGCCTTGGCGGGGCGGGAAAACGGATGACCGTGCATTTGATAAAATTGTCCGTCGGCGTCGACAACGTCCGCCACCTGGAACGGATTCAGAGCGACCGCCTGGCCGATGCCGAACGCCGGGGAGACGTGCCGGAACTGATGCATATCACCCGCTACACGCCGCGCCGCGCCGCCGAGGTTCTTATGGGCGGGTCCATTTATTGGGTCATCAAGCGGTTTATCCGCGCCCGCCAGAGAATTGCCGATATTCGCCCGGTCGAGGGCCATGAGGGGCGGCCGGCCTGCGCCCTTGTTCTGGAACCGGGGCTGATCAGGACGGAAATCCGGAGTTTTCGAGCCTTCCAGGGATGGCGCTATCTGGCCGCCGATGACGCGCCCGCGGACGCGCCGGCTTCGATGGCCGGAGGCGACGACGTGCCGGCGGAATTGGCGGCGCAATTAAAAGGGTTGGGGCTCCTTTAACACACCGCCAATGTTTGTTAAAAAAAAGTAGGAATTAGACTTACGCTTGCAAAATTGACCGCGTTGAGATGAGGGGACGCAGTTGGCGGAGTACGATATTCAGAACCTGGAAATTTTGATTGTCGATGACGATGCAAACATGTGCCGTCTGATCAGGAACATATTGAATTCGCTGGGCGTCAAGAGCATTAAAACCGCCGGGGCGGTCAGCCTGGGGTTCTCCATACTGGAGGATTTTCATGCCGATATCGCCATTTGCGACCTGGTGATGGAACCATTGACCGGCATCGACTTCACCCGCATGGTCCGGACCAATGAAGGGTCTCCAAATTGCTACCTGCCGATTATCATGCTGACCGGCCATGCCGAACGAAGCGCCGTTGAGACCGCCCGCGACGCCGGCGTAAACGAGTTTCTGACCAAACCGGTTTCGGCCGAGAAGCTGTATTCAAAAATTCATACCCTTATCGAAACCCCCCGGGTATTCGTGCGGAGCGGCGATTATTTCGGCCCCGACCGGCGGCGTCGCCAGAATCCCAAATACAAAGGACCGGAACGGCGAAAAGCCGCCTGATGTTTCGTCCCGGTTCGGCGGTTTTACTTGCCT
>JAESSX010000334.1 GCA_016763915.1 Rhodospirillales bacterium | reverse complement strand
GCGGAAGAAATCGCCCTGTTGGCGCCGGGGCTGACTGCCGGCGAACAGGATACGATGCGCCGCACGGCTTATGAAGCGTTGGATGTTCTGGCGCGTGACCAGGTGACCCGGGTTCGCCAGATTTTGTCGGAAGCCCTGAAGGATGTCGCCGATGCGCCCCCGGACGTCATCCGCCGGCTGGCGTCCGACGTGGAATTGGTGGTGTCCGGGCCGGTGCTGCAATATTCGCCGGTCCTGACCGAAGACGACCTGCTGGAAATCATCAAAAACCATTCGTCGACGGGAAACCTTTCCGCCGTTGCCCAGCGCGACGTTGTTTCCGTCACGCTGGCCGAGGTCATCGTCGCCACCTACGACGAGGAGGCCGTCGCCCTCCTGCTCAACAATCCCAACGCCCAGATCCGCGAGGAAATCCTGGACCGCATCATCGATCGGGCGGCGGACATCGACCCCTGGCACGAACCTTTGGTGCAGCGGCCCATCCTGCCGGGCCGGGCGGCGGCCAAGTTGGCGCGTTTCGTCGCCCACAATCTGCTCGACGCCCTGCAAAAGCGCAACGACCTGGACCCGGAGATTTTGCGCGAAGTCCGGGACGTCGTCGACAAACGGCTCGGGGAAGAACCTCCGGCGGCGGTGAATGACAAAAAAACCGCCGCCGACGAGGCGCTGGAAAAGGCGGTTCGGCTGCACGCCAAGGGCGGCCTGGGCGAGGCGGCGGTCGCCGGCATGCTCGAAAGCGGGGACCGGGAAATGACCATTGCCGCGCTCTCGGTGTTGTCCGGCCTGAAAGTGGGTTCGGTGCGCTCGGTGATTACCAACCGCAGCGCCAAAGGCATGACGGCGGTTTCCTGGAAAGCCGGCCTCAGCGCGAAAATCGCCGAAATCCTGCAAAAAAATATTGTCCTGATCACGCCGTCGGAAGTGCTGCGGGCCAAGGACGGCGGCTACGCGCTCGACGAAAGCGCCATGGAATGGCAGCTGGGTTTCTTCAGGGATCTCGCCTGACCGGCGGCAATCAGTCGGGCTTGATCAGGGTGCCGACCCCGCCTTCGGTGAACAGTTCGATCAGCAGCGCATGCTCGACCCGTCCGTCAATGATGACGGCGCCCTCGACCTCGCCTTCGACGGCGGACAGGCAGGTTTCGATCTTGGGGATCATGCCGCCGGAAATGGTGCCGTCGTTGATCAGTTCCCTGGCCTCGGAGACCGTCATTTCGGGGATCAGGGTGCCGCCCCCGTCCATGACGCCGGCAATGTCGGTCAACATCAACAGCCGTTTGGCGCCGATCGCATTGGCGATGGCGCCGGTCACGGTGTCGGCGTTGATATTCAGGGTTTCGCCGTCCGGGCCCACGCCGATGGGGGCGATGACCGGGGTGATATCGGATTCATCGAACAGCGCCAAGATATGAGGGTTGATCTCTTTCGGTTCCCCGACGAGGCCTAAGTCGAGAACCTTTTCGATATTGGAATCCGGATCGCGCGTGGTTTTTGTCGCCTTGTCGCATTTGATCAGGTGGCCGTCCTTGCCCGACAGCCCGATGGCGAAGCCGCCGGCGGTGTTGATGGCGGAAACGATCTGTTTGTTGATGGACCCGGACAACACCATTTCGACGACGGTGACGGTTTCCTGGTCGGTCACCCGGAGCCCGTCGATGAATTCGCTTTTTATCTTGAGCCGCTCCAGCATGTCGCCGATCTGCGGGCCGCCGCCGTGCACGATGATCGGATTGATGCCGATCTGGCGCAGCAACACGATATCCCGGGCGAACAGGTCTGCCAGCCGGTCATCGCCCATGGCATGGCCGCCGTATTTAATGACGAAGGTCTCGCCGGAATAGCGCTGCATGTACGGCATCGCTTCGGACAACACCGTCGCCTGGCCGAGCCAGTCATGGTCCAAGGGTTTGAGGGGGTCGGTTTTTTTGTTCATGACGGTAGAAACCTAGCCTAGAATCTCAGGTGCCGCCAGCGCCGCCAGGCTGGCCCGCAATTCGGCAATGCCGGCGCCTTTGCGCGACGATGTGGCGATAATGTCGGGATGCGCCGCCGTGTGTTTGGCCAATTCGCCGAGCACGCTATCGATGCGGGCCTGCAGCGGGGCCTGCTTGACCTTGTCGCATTTCGTCAGCACCACCTGATAGGGCACCGCCGACTGATCGAGCAGCGCCATGGCCTTGCGGTCGGTTTCCTTCGGCCCGTGGCGGGCGTCGATCAACAGGCAGACGCGCCTGAGCACGGCCCGGCCGCGCAGATAATCCTCGATCAGGGCCGTCCATTCGGCGATTTCCGTCTTCGGCGCGCGGGCGTATCCGTAGCCGGGCAGGTCCGTCATCATCAGCTGGCCGCCCAGGTCGAAGAAGTTCACTTGGCGCGTGCGGCCCGGGGTGTTGGACGTGCGGGCCAGCGTCTTGCGTCCGGTCAGGGCGTTGACCAGGGTTGATTTGCCGACGTTGGAGCGCCCGGCGAAGGCGATTTCCGGAAGGTCCGATTCCGGCACCTGGCTCATGTTGGTTGCGCTGAGGAGGAAATCGCAGGGTTTGGCGAACAACAGGCGGCCAGCCTCCAGCGCCGCCTCATCAAAGCGGGAGTCCGCATCGCCGGCCGTGATCTCGGAAGGAGTTGAAGGCATCCCTGCCCCCTATTTCAGCGCGTCTTTTCCGGAAATCCCCATACGCTTCATGATCACCCACTGCTGGCTCATGGACAGAACATTGTTGACCGCCCAGTAAATCACCAGCCCGGCCGGGAAATTCGCCAGCAGGAAGGTGAACATGATCGGCAGGAACTGGAAGATTTTGGCCTGCATGGGATCGGTGGGCTGGGGATTAAGCTTCTGTTGCAGGTACATGGAAATGCCCATGATCAATGGCCAGACGCCGATCATGAGGAAATCCGGCGGCGTCCACGGAATCAACCCGAACAGATTGAAGATAGAGGTCGGGTCGGCCGCCGAAAGGTCCTTGATCCAGCCGAAAAACGGCGCCTGGCGCATTTCGATGTTCACGAACAAAACCTTGTAGAGCGCAAAAAACACCGGAATTTGAATCAGGATCGGCAGACACCCGGACGCCGGGTTGACCTTTTCGCGCTTGTACAATTCCATCATTTCCTGGTTCAGCCGCTGTTTGTCGTCGCCGAAACGCTCGCGCAACGTCTTCATCTGCGGCGCCAGCTTCTTCATCCGGCTCATGGAGGTGTAGGACTTGTTGGCCAGCGGGAAAAACGCCAGCTTGATGAAGATGGTCAGGAGAATGATGGAAATGCCGAAGTTCTGGACTATGCCGTTGATGTAGAGAAGGGCGTAAAAGATGGGCTTGGTGAGGAAATAGAACCAGCCGAAATCAATGGTCAGGTCGAAACGGTCGATGCCCAGGTTTTCGTTATAGCCGTCCATGACCGTCACTTCCTTGGCCCCCGCGAACAGCCGGTTTTCAGCCATGACCGTC
>JAESSX010000333.1 GCA_016763915.1 Rhodospirillales bacterium | reverse complement strand
GAACCGATCGGCCTTCAGCATTCGTTGCGCGCCGTCGGTTACACGGACATCCTGCGCGTGCCGACGACGATCATCGAAGAACTGGTATTGCCGACAATCCCCGATTCCATGCATCCGGCATCGGTCGAACGCCGCTTTTTCCAGGTTATGCCGCACGAGGAGCGCCGCAAAAGCCCGCCGAAGCTCCAGAGCACGGCGGAAAACCAGGCCGTTGGCCTCATGGAATCCCTGGTCGAATACAGGTATATCAACGGGACCGCCGCCATGGTCATCGACCTTGATCGCTGCATTCGTTGCGATGCCTGTGTCGAAGCCTGCGCCAAGGGTCATAACAACAATCCGCGTTTCGTGCGCCATGGCCGGGTGTTCGAACACTTCATGATCGCCAATGCCTGCATGCACTGTGTCGATCCGGTCTGCATGATCGGGTGTCCGACCGGGGCCATCGGGCGGGATACCCGTTCCGGGCACGTCGTCATCAATGACACAACCTGCATCGGGTGCATGACCTGTGCCAGCAATTGCCCGTACGACAATATCAGGATCGTCGAAGCGCGCGACAAACACGGCGCGTTTATCCTGGATCAAAAAACGAATGCGCCCGTCGTCAAGGCGACAAAATGTGATCTCTGCGTCGACCAGTCGGGTGGTCCGGCCTGTGTGCGGGCCTGCCCGCACGATGCCTTGCGGCGCACGGATATGGGGGACTTTCCCGCATTGGCCAATTGGTTAAGTTCGTCATGACCTTCGTTCATCGCATGTGGCGGAATATCGCCATCACAGCTGCCTTGGCCGTTGGCCTCGTCATCCTCGATAAAGCGGTGGACATCGCCCATTACCGCTCGGCATTCCTGACCGGATGGCTGTTTTTCGGCACCCTTGTCTGCCTCGCCCTTTATCGGTCCCGCAAAGCCGTGACGACCGTTCCGATCGGTTCTGCCGCGGCGTGGCTGCAGATGCATACCTACCTCGGTGCGTTGAGCATCGTGCTCTATGTGCTCCATGTCGGTTGGCGGATTCCTGACGGGCCACTCGAGATTGCCCTGGCCATTTTGTATTGCCTGGTTTCGGCCAGCGGAATAGCCGGTCTCTTTGTCCTGCGGATCTTGCCGCGCCGCCTGACCCGGCGTGGCGAACAGGTCATCTTCGAGCGAATACCGACCTTCCTGGCCCGCTTGCGGAGGGATGCGGAAACCGTCGTGTTGACGTCCGCAAAGGAGACCCAGTCGTCCACCATCCGGCAATTCTACGTGGCCCACCTGCAGACGTTTTTCGGTGGCCCGCGAAATATTGTTTTTCATCTGGCATCCTCCAACCGCCCGTTGTTCACCCGCCTGACCGAGATGGATTACATGGAACGCTACCTCAGTCCCTCGGAGCGGACGCACGCCGCGGACTTGAGAAAACTGGTCATTAAAAAGGATGAACTGGATTTTCAGTATGCCTTGCAGCTCAGCATGAAGGCCTGGCTGTTGGTCCACGTACCAATGACCTACGCCCTGTTTGTATTGGCGCTGTTGCACCTTGTCCTGGTTCACGCCTTCGGGGGCGGGATGTAATGCCGAGGCTCCTACAGGATTTCAACTTCCGGAAAAGCGTTTACCAACGCCCGAACCAGGAATGGCGCTGTGGTTTGAAACCCGACGGGGCGCCTTGCCGCATTGGACCCGATCTCAAGGGACGCTGCCAGGCCACTGTCGAATGTCATCCGAACTTGCGCGGCGAGCGATGGTTTTGCACCCGTTCCGTCCTGGCCGGCGGCCCTTGCCGACACGGCCCCCTGGCCGACGGTTCGTGTACGCAGCACATTCCCAAATGTGTCCCGATAAGAAGTTGGCGGTCGCGTATCAAGGTGACAAGCCGGTGGGTCACGGCATTGACGATTGGCATTTTGTTGATTGTGCTGGCAGGACCTCAGCGATTGGAAATCGTAAATCCCGGCCCGTTGACATTTCAGCACAGCGGCTTTGAATCCTGTGCAAACTGTCATACCACATCCGGCAAAGGCCCCCTGAACTGGCTTCATTCGGCTTTCGCCGGGTCCTCGGAAATGGCCGACAGCCGTCAATGCAAGGCCTGTCACGATCTGGGCGCCCAGGGCATGGCGCCCCACAGCCTTGCGCTGCGCACCCTGCAGACCCTGTCGGCCGCAAGCGCCAAACCGACGTCGGGCAAGATGCCCTGGACCCTATTGATTTCCGATGCCATTACAGACAAAAAACATGGCCAAACCGGGCAACTTCCCTGTATGGCCTGCCATCAGGAACACCGCGGCCAGTCGGCGAACCTGAGCGCGGTGTCGAACCTTCGATGCGTCAGTTGTCACCAGGCCCGTTTCGACAGCCTGTCGGTCGGGCATCCGGCGTTCCGGAACTACCCGTTCAGCCGCCGCAGCCGGATCAATTTTGATCATTCCAGACATTTCAATAAGCATTTCCAGGAGGTTGCCTTGCGGGCCAAAGCCCCGGCCGGCTGCAATAGCTGCCACCGGCCGGATATCAAGGGCCGAACCATGTTGATCAAGGGGTTCGAGACGACCTGTGCCGGCTGCCATGCCGAACAGATCGAAGGGGCCGGCCGGGCTTCGACCAAGGGTATCGTGGTCTACGGCGTGCCCGGACTGGACGTGCCGTCGTTGATCGACGCCAACGCCTCCATCGGCGCCTGGCCCATTGACGCAGAAGACGAATTGACGCCGTTTATGGTTTTCCTGCTGTCAGCCGATCCGGAATTTCTCAAGGCTCGCCAACAGCTTGGTGATCTGGATCTGCTCGAACTGGCGGATGCCGAACCCGAACAGCTAAAGGCGGTTGAAGCCTACGCCTGGTCGATTAAGAGGTTTTTTGCGCAATTGGCCGCCGAAGGGATTCCTGCCCTCAAAATGCGCCTGCAGGCGGGCATTGGCCAGGACATCTCCATGTCCGGCATTTCCAAGCTGTCCGGCATCCTATCGGTCGATGCCTTCCGGGCCGCTGCGAAAGCATGGTTCCCCGGCCTGCATAAGGAGTTCGCCCGGCACCGGGCCGGAGAGGATGTTCCGATCCCGGAAGAAGCCGACAGCGCGGAATCCGAAGGCCCTGCGGATATGTCCGGAGGGGAGGATTGGTCGGCCGCGGGGGGCTGGTATCGCGAAGAATTCAGCCTTTATTACCGCCCGACCGGCCACCAGGATGAAATGGTTGCCGAGTGGTTGAATATTACCCAGTCGCCGAAATCGGGAATCGATGCCGCTGCCGCCAACGCGGTTTTCGAATTATTGGCGGATCCCAGGGCGCCCGGGCGCTGCACCAAATGCCATAGCGTGGAGACGGTGGACAACGGCCACCGTGTTCAATGGACCGGCGCCCGACCGAACATGCACAAAAACGCCTTTACGGTATTTTCCCATACGGCGCACCTAAGCCTGCTGGGGAAGGAAGGCTGCCTGTCCTGCCACGCACTGGACGACGACGCGGATTTCGCCGCTGGTTTCAAGGACCGGGACCCCAATAGCTTCACCAGCAACTTCCGGTCCATCGAGCGAAAGACGTGTGCCGGCTGTCACACCGCGGCCAAAGCCGGAGACAGCTGCGTCAGCTGCCACGATTACCACATCGGTAATTTC
>JAESSX010000332.1 GCA_016763915.1 Rhodospirillales bacterium | reverse complement strand
CGTTCGCAATCGAGCAGCAAGGCCCCGTCCAGTTCGACGACAAAAAAGTCATACAGGTATTTGCCTTGGGGGCTCAGCAGGGCGGCGTAGACCGCCCGGTCCGGCCCGGCCTTTTCCACGTCGCTGGGCACCAGCCCCTGCAGGAAGCTGACCCGGTCCGACCCCGTAACGGCAAGCAGGCCGCGATCGTCGAGTATGACAAAACGGGGATTTTCGGTCATCGGTCGCCTTTCGGTTCAAAAAGCCCGGGGCGGAATGACGGAAGTATATAGAATTACCCCGGGGCGTCGGTGTAGAAGTGGGGTGACAGGGACGCCGGTGCAAGGTCCCAAGGTGCCGCGGACGGGCTTTTCGTGTCTTTTCCGGCTGTCCCGGATGGGATGTCTGCTGACAGGGCAAGGGTTTGTATGAAAATTCTATTTATCACGTCGACCCGGGTCGGGGATGCGATCCTTTCTTCCGGCCTGCTGGCGCGATTGATCACCGATCATCCCGACGCCCGCATCACCATTGCCTGCGGAGCGGCGGCGGCGCCGTTATTCCGCGCCGTGCCGAACCTGGACCGCATCATCGTTCTCAACAAAATGCTGTACTCGCTGCACTGGGTGGCCATGTGGTCGACCGTTGTGGGGACGGTCTGGGATATTGTCGTCGATCTGCGCAATACCCCGATGTCCTACCCTTTGATAGCCAAACGGCGCTATCGCTTCGGGCGGAAAAAGGGGCCGGGGCACCGGGTCGAGCAGCTGGCGACGGTGTTGGGGCTCGGCGGCCGGCCGCCCGATCCCAAGGTCTGGATCTCGGATCAGGCCAGAGCCGCGGCGAAGACCCTGATTCCCGACGGCGCCCCGGTGCTGGCCATCGGCCCGACCGCCAACTGGTCGGCGAAAACATGGCGGCCCGGGTGTTTCGTCGACCTGATCGAGCGTCTGGCCGGCCCCGGCGGCATCCTTCCGGGTGCGCGCATCGCCGTTTTCGGGCGCGACGACGAACGTCCCATGGCGTTGCGGGTCATCGAGTCGATCCCCGAAGACCGGCGCATCGACCTCGTCGGGCGGCTCGACCTGATGGATGTCGGCGCGTGTCTGGAACGCGCCGCGTTTTACGTCGGCAACGATTCCGGCCTCATGCACCTGGCGGTCGCCATGGGTGTTCCGACCCTCGGGCTGTTCGGGCCCAGTCTCGAAGGCCTGTACGCCCCCTGGGGACCGCTGGGGGCGGTCGCCCGGGCCGACAAATCCTTCGACGAAATCTTTCCCGAAAATTTTAATCACCGCGATACGGATTCCCTGATGGACAGCCTGACGGTGGATACGGTCGAGGCGGCCGCCCGCGACCTGTGGCGGCGCGTGATGGAGGCGGCGGCATGACCGGTAATGTGCAGTTGTCGGCGCTCATCGTCGTCCATAATGAAGAGGCTCAGCTGGCGGATTGCCTGCGGGGGCTGGCCTTCGCCGATGAAATCGTCGTCGTGCTGGACAAATGCACCGATGGCTCGAAGGCCATTAGCCGTCAATTCACCGACCGCGTGGTTGAAGGCGCCTGGGATGTCGAAGGCGCGCGCCGCAACGCCGGCATCGACGCCTGCCGGGGGCAATGGATTTTCGAGATCGACGCCGACGAGAGGGTTTGCGATGACCTGGGCCGGGAAATCCGCTCCGTTGTGGCGGCCGGGGAGGGCGATATCTTCAACATCCCCGTCGATAACCATGTCGGCGGACGGCTGATCCGCCATGGCTGGGGCGGGCTGTTCGGCAAGAACGGCTATCCCGGCCTGTTCCGCAAGGGCGTCAAGGTGTGGGGGCCGCAAAGGGTTCATCCGCACCTGCACGTCACCGGGCGCCAGGGGCCGGACCTGACAACGCCGATCACACATCTTGTCGACCGGGGCATTTCCGACATGCTGCTGCGGCTCGACCGTTACACCACGCTGCGCGCCCGCGACCTCGCCGACAGCGGCGATATCGGCACGTTCCCCAACATGGTGCGCAAGATATTTTCCCGGTTCTGGAAATGTTACGTGATCCGGCGCGGCTACCGGGAAAACGGATACGGTTTCGTCATCGCGCTGTGCGCGGCGCTGTACCCGGTGCTGTCGCACCTCAAGGCGGCCCTGGAACCGGCAGGCCGGGAGGGCCACGGTGGCTGACATCCGACTTTCGGCGGTGATCTCCGTGCACAACGAGGAAGCCCAACTGGCCGACTGCCTGGAGGGGCTGTCCTTCGCCGATGAAATCGTCGTGCTGTTGGACAAATGCACCGACGCCTCGGGCGCTATCGCCCGGCGCTTCACCGACCGCGTTATCGACGGCGCCTGGGCCATTGAGGGCGATCGCCGCAACGCCGGCATCGAGGCCTGCCGGGGGACGTGGATTTTCGAGATCGACGCCGACGAGCGGGTTTCCGAAGACCTGGGCCGGGAAATCCTGGCCGTCATCGCCGCCACCTCCCATGACTGGCATGAGATCCTGGTCGACAACCATATCGGCGGCAAGCTGGTGCGTTGGGGCTGGGGCGCGTCCTACGGCAAGGCCGCCTATCCGGGGCTGTTCAAAAAGGGCGTCAAGGTGTGGGGCGACAAGCGTGTCCATCCGCCGCTGACGTGGGCCGCCGGTGCCACCAAGGGGCCGCAGCTGCGGGGCCGCATCCGCCATTACGTGGACCGCGACATTTCCGACATGATCCACCGTCTCGACAGCTATTCGACGGCGCGCGCCAGGGACCTGCGCCAGTCGGGCGATATCGGCACCATGGCGAACAACGTGCGCCGCCTGTTCTCGCGTTTCATCAAGTGTTACTTTTTCCGCCGGGGCTACCGCGAAGGCGGCTACGGCTTCCTCATCGCCCTGTTCGCGGGGCTGTTTCCGATCCTGTCCTATCTCAAGGCCAAGCTGGAGGACGATGACTGAATGGCGCGCATTGTCCTCGCCGACGACGGCATAGAATTCGACGGCCGCACGCCCGACGAACGCCCGCTGGGCGGCGTCGAATCCTCGGTTGTGGCCTTGGTCCAGGAACTGGCGGCGCGCGGCCACGACGTGCACGTGCTGAACAAGTGTAAGGCGCCCCTGGACCACAACGGCGTATCCTGGCGGCCCATCGACGACGGCCCCTGGCCCGACAACGTCGACCTCTATATCGCCAACCGGGGCGACAAGCTGCTGGGCCGCATGCCGGCCGCCCGGCGCACGGTGTTCTGGACCCACAATCCGGCGG
Organism: Rhodospirillales bacterium; assembly: GCA_016763915.1. Next base: position 2,910 of record JAESSX010000332.1, on the reverse strand, counting down.
GGTATCTGCTGAAATGGCGCTACTTGTGGAAATTGTGGCGGATCAAGCCGGCCATCATCCTCCTCGGCGACTACCACGCCGTCACCTACCCCGGGTGGGCGCCGGCGGGCGAACGGGTGGTCATCCCCTATGGATTGCCGGATGCCTTCTGCCAGGCCGCGCCGCTGGACGCGCCGCCGCCGCCGCGCGCCGTGTTCACGTCGAACCCGTTGCGCTCGCTGGACTGGCTGTTGCAGGTATGGGCGCGGGATATCGAACCCCGCGTGCCCGGGGCCGAACTGCACGTGTTCGCCGGTGCGGCCACCTATGGACATGTCGGCGAGGCAAAAGCCGGCGCGATGGAGGCGGTGCTGAACAAGGCCCGGGCGCTGGAAGGGCAAGGCGTGCGGCTGCGCGGCCCGGTGCCCAAGGCGACGCTGGTCGAGGAGTTGCGCGCCGCCCGAGTGATGCTTTACCGTGGCGACCTCAATGAAACGTTTTGTCTGGCCATCGGAGAGGCCCAGGCGATGGGGGTTCCCGCCGTGGTCGAAGATCTTGGTTCCGTCCGTGAACGCGTGATCGATGGCGAAACAGGTTTTGTCGCGTCCAATGAATCCGCCTTTGCCGAATACGCCATCCGGATTCTCATTGATAACGATCTGTGGCGGACCCAGCACCGGACGGCGCTCGAAAAACAACGCAACTGGCGCTGGCCCCAGGCGGCGGCCGCTTTCGAAGCGTTGTTGGCCTGATCATGCGGGTCCTGCAGGTCATGGCGGGGGCGGAATTCGGCGGTGCCGAGGCGTTTTTCGTGCGCCTTGTCATCGCCCTGCACCGGGCCGGGCTGGACCAGCGGGTCATCATCCGCAGCCACCCGGACCGCGCCCGGGCATTTCGCGAGGCGGGCATCGAGCCGATCGAGCTTGCCTTCGGCGGGTGGTCGGATTTTCGCACGCCCGGCGCGCTCAAGCGCGAAATCCAGGCGTTTCGCCCCGATGTGGCGCTGACCTGGATGAACCGCGCCAGCCGGATGCTGCCGGTGGGGGATTTCGTTCATGTCGGCCGGCTGGGGGGATATTACAAACTCAAATATTACCGCAATTGCGACCACCTGATCGCCAATACCGAGGATATCCGGAACTATCTGACCGGCGACGGCTGGCCGGCGGAGCGCGCCCATTACCTGCCCAATTTCGTTGCCGGGACCAAGGCCGAACCGGTCGACCGGGGCCGGTTCTTTACCCCCGACAACGCGCCGCTGGTGGTGGCCATGGGGCGGCTGCACGAAAACAAGGCCTTCGATGTGCTGCTCGAGGCGATGACCTACATCCCCGGCGCCTATCTGTGGATCGCCGGCGAAGGCCCGCTGCGCGCGGAACTGGAAAAAAAGGCGGAAGTCCTGGGCGTCAAGCCGCGCACCCGGTTTCTGGGCTGGCGCCAGGATACGGCGGCGCTGTTGGCGGGCGCCGATGTCTTTGTCTGCCCGTCCCGCCATGAACCCCTGGGCAACGTGGTTCTCGAAGCCTGGGCCCAGGGCGTCGCCGTCGTCGCCGCCGACAGTTTCGGCCCCGGCACCCTGATAGAGCACCGCGAAACGGGGATTCTGGTGCCCGTGGACGACGCGCCGGCCATGGGCCGCGCCATCGTCAACCTGCTGGAAGACGACACCCTGCGCCACCACGTCGCCCGCCAGGGGTGCGAAGTCTACAAGATGGACTTTACCGAGGACGTCATCGTCGCCCGGTATCTGGAATTCTTTGAATCCGTCGCCGGGAAGGCCTTCTGATGTGCGGGATCGCCGGCATCATGACGGCTTCCGGCGCGGCCCCCCCCGCCGCCGCCCTCGCCCAGCTGGCGGACGCCATGGCCCACCGGGGGCCGGACGGCACCGGGCGATTCTCCTCGGGCGGCGTCGGCCTGGTGCAGACCCGCCTCGCCATCATCGACCTGGAAACCGGGGACCAGCCGTTCCTGGTCTCAAGAAATCCGGGCGAGGACAAGGCCGCCCTGATCGCCAATGGGGAAATCTATAACTACGTCGAATTGCGCCTGGATATGAGCCGGGTTGAATTCCACACCAAGTCGGACTGCGAGCCGCCCCTGCACCTGTATCTCCGCCACGGTCTCGGTTTTGCCCGCCATCTGCGCGGCATGTACGCCATCGCCATCTTTGATCCGGTCGAAGGCTGCCTGGTGCTGGCCCGCGATCCGTTCGGCATCAAGCCGCTGTATTACGCCGAAACCGAATTGGGTTTCGTCTTCGCGTCGGAGCCGCAAGCCCTGTTCCGGGCCGGGCTGGTGCGGCCGGTGCTGCGCCCGGCCGCCCGCGACGAGCTGTTGCAGCTGCAATTCACCACCGGGGTCGACACCATCTACGAGGGCGTTCGCAGGCTGCTGCCCGGCGAGACCCTGCAGATCCGCCGGGGCCGGATTTCCGACCGGCTGGTGATCGACGCCGTGGTCGATGGGGCGCCTGCCGACATGCCGAAGGACGCGGCGCTGAGAAAGCTGGATGACCTTCTCAATGACAGCGTCGGCATCCATCAACGCTCCGACGTGCCCTACGGCATGTTCCTGTCGGGCGGCATCGATTCGTCGGTGTTGCTGGCGATGATGGCGCGTCTGAACGACCGCCCGGTGCAGGCCTTCACGGCGGGATTCAGCGGAACCAAAGTCGCCGACGAGCGCGCCCACGCCCGCGTTCTGGCCGCCGCCGTCGGCGCCGAGCATCACGAGGTCGAATTCGGGGAAGACGATTTCTGGGCCTTGCTGCCGGCGGTGTGCGCGGCGATGGACGATCCGGCGGCGGATTACGCGGCGTTGCCGACCTTTAAGCTGGCCGCCGCCGCCAGGGCCGCCGGGCTCAAGGTGGTATTGACCGGCGAAGGCGGCGACGAGGTGTTCGGCGGTTACGGCCGCTACCGGCGGGTG
>JAESSX010000331.1 GCA_016763915.1 Rhodospirillales bacterium | reverse complement strand
TCGGGCTGGCGTGGATGCCCATCTTGTGTTCCAGCGACAGGCAGCGCAGGTCGTTGCGGTCGCCCAACCCCCCGTCGCCGCGAACCAGAAACTTCGGCACCACGTACAACGACAATCCCTTGACGCCGTCGGGTCCGTCGGGCGAACGCGCCAGCACCATGTGGATGAGGTTGTCGGTGAAGTCGTGCTCGCCGTAGGTGATGAAGATTTTCTGCCCGGTAATCCGGTAATGATCGCCGTCGCGGACCGCCCGGGTGCGGACTTTCGACAGGTCGGAGCCGGCCTGGGCCTCGGTCAGGTTCATGGTGCCGGTCCATTCGCCGGATACCAGTTTCTCCATGTAGGTGGCGCGCAATTCGTCGGACCCGTGGGTCGACAGCAATTCCACCGCCGCCTGGGTCAGGGTCGGGCAGATGGCGAAGCCCATATTGGCGCCCTGCCAGAGCTCGAAGGTCGCCCCGGCGACCAGTTGGGGCAGCCCCATGCCGCCGTATTCGGGGTCGAACGGCACGCCGTTCCAGCCGCCCTCGATGAATTGGGCGTAAGCCTCGGCAAATCCCCTGGGCGTGCGCACGGCGCCGTTCTCCAGCACACAGCCCTCGCGGTCGCCGACCACGTTGAGGGGGGCCAGGACATCGCCCGCCAGTTTGCCGGCCTCCTTTAGGATGGCGTCGATCAGGTCGGGGGTGGCGTCTTCAAACCCGGGCAGGGCGGCGACATCGCCGAGCCCCGCCAGTTCGCTCAACACGAAACGCATATCGTCCAAAGGCGCCTGATAGGCGGTCATGGTGTGGCCCTCTCCTGTGTCTCAGCGCTCCGCCGGGGAACAGAATAAGCGCTGCCCGGCCGGCGATCAACGGCAAGACGGGAGGTTACGGTTTCGGCTCGACGGCGCCACCCGATTTCTTCCAGCCATCGATGCCCCCTTCCAGGTAGCGGGCGTCGAGCCCGCGCGCGCGAAGGGCGGTGCTGACGCCCTGGCTAACCTCGTGGCCGTGTACGCAATAGCAGATCACGGGTGCTGCTCCGGCGAATTCAGCGCCCCAACCGTTCACAGCCGCCGGATCGCGCCACTGGGCACCAGCAATGATGACGGCGTCCCCGTCATAGGCAGGCGTCTTGCGGACGTCGAGGATGGTGACACTGCTCAGGTCAGCCAGTTGCTTGACAGTGATTGAAGACTTCATGGCATTGATCTCCTTGATGGCGTCAGAGTCCGAACGCGGTGCCGATAAAAAGGCCGGCGGCGACCAGGAGCGGAATACTGACGCGGCCGGTCACCAGCAGGACGAAAGAGACGACGGCGGCGCCGATCAATATCCAATTTACGCCTTCGGCCGGAAAGAAAACCGCTGTCGCCAGAAATACGCTGAGGTTGAGGATGACCCCGACCACCGCCGCCGTGATCGCGGCGAGCGCATTGCGGGCGTAGGGATTTTCCTGCAATCGCTCGACATAAGGCGCGCCGACGAGGATGAACAGGAACGACGGCAGGAAGGTGACATACGTGGTCAGGGCGGCGGCGATCACGCCCTGCATGGCCGGCGCGAGCACGCCGCCGTTGGTCCATCCGGCAAAATAGCCGACATAGGTGGTCACCAGTATCAGCGGGCCGGGGGTGCTTTCGGCGAGGGCGAGGCCGTTGATCATGTCGGCGGGGGTGATCCAGCCGTAGGTGTTGACCCCGGCATCGGCGATATAAGGCAGCACGGCATAGGCGCCGCCGAAGGTGACGAACGCGGCGGTGGTGAACAGCCGCGCCACGTCGGCGAAGGGCTGGGCGCCCAGCGTTTGGATGACGGCGATGACCGGAAGCGCAAAAAGGACGGCGAAGACGGAAAAAATTATGGTCAGGCGCCGAACCTCGTTGCCGAGACTCCGCGTTTCGGCGGCCGCTTCGGGCGCCGCGCCATGGCCGTGGCCGCCGGTGGAAAACCGGATCGACGGTATCCGGGCGCTGGCAATGCCGATGATGCCCGCGGTGGCGATGACGGCGGGGAAGGGGGTGCCCAGGAAATAAAGGGCGACGAAGGCGGCCGTCGCCATGATGACGCCGGCCAGGGTGTTGCACGTGCGCCGCCCGATCCGCCACAGCGCCTGCAGGACAATGGCCACCACCACCGGCTTGACGCCCAGGAACGCGGCCTTGATCAGGGTGCTCTCGCCATGCGCCGCGGACAGCCAGGCCAGAAAGATAATCAACAATGCGCCCGGGACGATGAAAGCGGTGCCGGCCATGACGGCGCCTTTGACACCGTGCAGGCGCCAGCCGATATAGGCCGCCAACTGCTGTGCTTCCGGGCCCGGCAGCAGCATGCAGTAATTGAGGCCGCGCAGGAACGCGCCCTGGTCGATCCAGCGCCGCCGGTCGACACATTCCGTTTGCATGATGGCGATCTGGCCGGCCGGCCCGCCGAAGCTGATGAAGCCGAGCTTGATCCAGAATCGCGCCGCGTCGGCAAAGGAAACGTTTTGCTGTTCGGAAATATTTTCGCCGTCCACGTTCATCCCCCCTTTCCACGGCCCGGGAGGGGCCGTTGAATCAAAGGGCAGAACTTGGGCGGCGTTATAGGGTGGCCGCCTTGGCGCTGCCGGGAGTCTGCCGCAGGCCCGACAACGGCATTATAAAATAAAGGTGGTTCGAGCACAAGTATCTGGGCCCGGCGTTTAGACCGCCGGCGGCGTCTGTTCGCGGGTGAAGACCCAGTTGGATGTATCGGAAAGGCCGGGCTGGTATTGGTAGCCGCCGGCGTCGAAGGCCTTGATGCCGTCCGGGGTTTGCAGCCGGTTGCGGACGATGTAGCGCGCCATCGCGCCCCGCGCGCGCTTGGCGAACAGGCCCAGCACCTTGGCGACGCCGTCCCGGACTTCCTTGAACACCGGGGTAATGACGGCGCCGTCCAGGGCGGCCTGGTCGACCGCCTTGAAATATTCCACCGAGGCCAGGTTGATGAGCGTGCGATCCTTGTGTCCGTCGGTCGCGGCGTTGATCGCACGGGCCAGGGAATCGTCCCAGAATTCATACAAATTGTTGGCGTCGGGCGGCTGGAACCGGGCGCCCATTTCCAGCCGGTAGGGTTGGATCAGGTCGAGCGGCCTTAAGACCCCGTACAGCCCCGACAGAATCCGTAAATGATCCTGGGCGAAGTCCAGGTCCGCCTCATCGAGCGTCGTCGCGTCCAGCCCGACATAGGTGTCGCCGTTGAACACCAGCGCCGCCTGCTTGGCGTTGGCCAGCGTGAACGGCGTCGAAAAGTCCTGGAAGCGGCGGAAATTCAGCTCCGCCAGCTTGTCGCTGAGCTTCATCGTCCGGCCCAGGTCGGCGCGGCTGAGGCGGCGGGCCTTTTCGACCAGAATTTCCGAGCGGTCGAGAAACGCCGGCTGGGTGAAAAGCGACGATTTAGGCTCGGTCTCGAAATCCAGTTTCTTGGCGGGGGAAATAACGGCGAGCATATCGGGGTCCGTTGTCGTCTGTTAGGGTGCGTGGTGATCGTGATTTGATGTAATGACTTTAGCGGCAATTTGGAAGGAATAATAACAACGCGATTACCGTTTACGGCCTGAAAAACTGCGACACCTGCCGCAAGGCCCTGAAGTGGCTGGCGGCGCAGGGCATGGACCATCAATTTCACGATCTGCGTAAAGACGGGGTCGACGCCGCCGCCATCCAGAACTGGACCGACGCCGTCGGCCTCGACGTCCTGCTCAACAAGCGCGGCACCATCTGGCGCGGCCTGGATGATGCGGTCAAAGATACCGTGGATGCATCAAACGCCGCAGCGTGCATGGCCGAACACCCGGCCCTGATCAAGCGCCCGGTGTTCGAGACCGGCGGGCGGATCGTTGTCGGCTTCAAGGAGGAACAGCGCCGGGAACTTTCGGCTCTAGGTCAATAGAGCGAACAGTCCCCAACCGGCTAATCCGATAAAGACAAGAAAACCCAGCACGACGGCGGAAACCTCTACGGTTGCTCGTAAAATGTCCTCGGCTTCTCTCATCAGTCATGCTCCGGTTCTTCAGATTGGATGCCGGGCTTCGACTTGCAAGGTGTTAGGGGGATGTGCCCATCACGGACCCTCAATTTTTATGAGTACTCACCCTACAGCACCTTCCCCGGATTCATGATGCCCTTGGGGTCGAAGGCCGCTTTCAGGGTCCGCATGAGGTCCAGTTCGACGGACCCACGGTAGCGTTCCATCTCGTCCCGTTTCAGCGAGCCGATGCCGTGTTCGGCGCTGAAACTGCCGCCCAGCCCATCGACGATATCGTGCACGATGCGGTTGAAGCGGCCCCATTCGGCGAGATAGGCGTCAGGGTCCATGCCTTCGGGCTGGCTCAGGTTGAAATGGATGTTGCCGTCGCCTAAGTGCCCGAAGGCGCAGACCCGGATGCCCGGCATTTCGGCCTCTACCGCTTCGCTGGCCAGGCTAAGGAATTCCGGCACCTTGGAGACCGGCACCGAAATGTCATGCTTGATGCTGGCGCCGGCGGCGGACTGCGACAGGGGGACGGCCTCGCGGATGCGCCACAGGTCGGCGGCCTGGACGCCGCTGGCGG
>JAESSX010000002.1 GCA_016763915.1 Rhodospirillales bacterium | reverse complement strand
GCGACCGGCTCGGACCGCGCCAGGATTTTGGCAAAAATCACCCAGGCGGCGAAAACGGATCGGGTGGCGGTCGGGATCCGCCGTGACGGGAACGGGCTTCTGGTCCGCGTGCCGGCGGGTGCGGGAGAGGAAGCCGCCGTGTGGCTGGCGTTTTTCGACAGCCGCCAGGACACCGAAATCAAGCGCGGCGAAAATTCGGGCCGCACGCTGAGCTATTACAACGTGGTCCGGAGCATGACCCGCATCGGCACCTGGTCGGGACGCGCGCTGGATATCCGCACCGCCATGTCCGACCTTCCGGGGCAAGGCAGCGACAATTGCGCCGTCATCCTGCAATCCGTCAAAACCGGGCGCATTCTCGGCGTCGCCCGGGTTGCCCTCGGAAAAAACTAATTTTCCAGCCCGGCCTGCTCGAAGGCCAGGATGGCGCGTTTGTGCTCGACGCCCCAGCGGTAGTTGTGGATCGCGCCGGATTTCAGGATGACCCGGTGACACGGAATCAATAAAGCAATGGGATTGCCCCCGACGGCGCGGCCGATGGCGCGCGTGGCGGAGGGATTGCCGATGGCGCGGGCGACGTCCTGGTAGCTGACGACGCCGCCGCGGGGGATCCGCATCAGGGACTCCCAGACCCTGATCTGAAAATTCGTGCCCATGACCAGCAGTTCCGGCGCTTGGCCGCCCGGGTTCCGGCCAATCGCGAAACGAAACGCCTGCTCGGCCGGCGCCGATGTCGAGCCGGGCGCAAAGATCATCTCGGCGGCCGGCCAGTCCTGCGCGAAGGCGCGCGCTTCGCCCGCCTCGTCGTTGCCGGTGACGAAGCTGAGCCGGCAAATTCCCCGTTCGGTGACGCCGATCAGGATGCGGCCGAAGGGGCTGTCATGGAAACCGTACCGGATGGCAAGGCCCTGGCCGCGAAGTTTGAATTGCCCCGGCGTCACCGCCTCGCAGGCGACGAACAGGTCATGCAGCCGCCCCGGCCCCGACAGGCCGAGGTCAAAAGACGTGTCGAGCAGATTGGTGCGGTCGGCCAACAGGGTCTTGGCGTGGCTGATGGTGACGTATTGCAGGAACCGCTTCGGGCTGACCCCGGTCGCGGCCTTGAAGGTGCGCTGAAAGTGATGCGGGCTGATGCCCGACCGGCGCGCCACATCGTCGAGGGACGGCTGCTCGGCGTAGTGGCCGACCATGTATTCGATGGCGGCTGCGATGTCCGCGAAGTGGGCGGTTTCGGTTTCGGGCATGACAGGACCGTTCTATTTCGTTGATGTTTTTTGATACGCGCCCCGAGGCCCGCCCGCCACCCGAATCTTGCGAAGGCCTGGGGTGCCGTACGGGACGAAGATGGGCACTGGGTCGTGTCCCTATCCTACAACAATGGGCCCTCTTCAGCCCGATGCGGACGTTTCCCCCGGACAAACGTTGAAATGGTTAGCGCCGTTCACAATGCGTCATTTTTTTAGTTAGACTTTCCGACTACGATCGAAAATATAGTTGGCAGATTATTAGCGAGGCTGACAGTCAGGGTCATGAAGCCCATTCGCATAATGGCTGTGTCCGGGATGCTCGGATACGGTTTTACCGAGGAAGCATTTCGCCGCGGGCTCGATCTGGGCCTCGACCTGATTGCCTGCGATGCGGGTTCCGCCGACCCGGGACCATATTATCTTGGCAACGGGTCGGCGTTTGTATCCCGCCTTGCGACGAAGCGTGACCTGGAACTGATGGTCACGGCGGGTATTGAGTTGGGCGTGCCGGTATTCGTTGGTTCCGCCGGCGGCAGTGGCGCTGATGTGCAGATCGATTGGACCCTCGATATTCTCCGCGAGATCTGTGTTGAGCATCACCTCACGCCCAGCGTCGCCGTGCTTCGAAGCGAAATCGATAAAGACACCCTTAGGGCAAAAGTTCGAGAAGGCCGAACCTCGCCGTTGGGCCCCATCGCTCCGTTGACGGAGGCCGAGGTCGATGCGGCGCACCGTGTCGTCGCCATGATGGGGGCGGAACCCTATCAGCAGGCATTGGAGGCGGGCACGGACATCGTCATTGCCGGTCGCTCCAGCGATGCGGCGATCTATGCCGCCATACCGGTGCTCCTGGGCGCGGACCCGGGGCTTGCCTGGCACATGGGTAAGATTATCGAGTGCGGCGCCCAGGTGATTGAACCACGCGAGGGCCAGGATTGTGTTGTGGGGACACTGTACGACGATCATTTCACGGTCGAGCCCGGTCACCCGAGCGGCGTTGCACCCGTACCCGCGTGGCGGCGCATACCTTGTACGAGAACCCGAGCCCTTATCATCTCAAGGAACCGGATGGCATGCTGGATACAAGCGACGCCAGTTTCGAGCAGATCGATGAGCGCACCGTCAGCGTTTCCGGCAGCCGGTGGCTGCCGGCGGAACGCTATACGGTGAAACTGGAGGGGGTTCGGGAACTTGGTTTTCGCACGGTTTTCATCGCCGGCATCCGTGATCCCATCCTCGTCGCGACCATCGACGATTTCGTGACGTCCTGCCGAGGCCGAATTGCCCGGGACGTAACCGCGCTGGGGATCCGGGAAAATGAATACACGCTCGGCATCACGATCTACGGACGCAACGCCGTCATGGGGTTGAACGAACCCGTCACGAAAAGCGCTGCCCACGAGCTCGCGGTCCTGGTCGATGTGATCGCGCCGGACGAAGACACCAGCCGCGCTGTCTGTGCCAAGGCTCGATATAGCCTCCTGCACACGGATTTCCCCGGGCGAATGTGTATCTCCGGAAATCTCGCGATCCCATTTTCACCGTCGGACCTATCGGCGGGCCGAGTCTATGAATTCAATATTTGGCACATCATGGACTGTGACGATCCCATGGAGCCCGTACGGATGGAGATGCTTGATTTTCCCATCACGACGGGGACGGATGCGTCATGACGAAGCTGCGAGACCTCGCCAAGGTAATCCGCTCCAAGAACGCGGGCGCGCTGCTGATCTCCCTGGACGTTATTTTTGATGACGAAGAGACTTATAAGCGGGTTCGCGACTCCGGCGCCCTGAGCCCCCGTGCCATCGCGCCGCTATACAAGGTCTCCGACAATGAGGTCGCGGTGATACCGTTTGATGTTGCGCTGGCGATTAAGATCACTATGCCACGTCCGGTCCCCGCCGGCTCTCCGGGCGACACGGATATATATGGAGCACAGCAGCATGCGCCGTTGATGGAGATCGAAATTTCTTAGCAAATAGAAAATTAGATAATCTGGTTTCTTGAAAACCAGATGTAAGAGCCGACATGGCCGTTGGGGTCGCCGTCAACATCAAGGGCGCTTGAAACTCCCGCGCGCGCGTTCAACTTTGGCTCTGATCACGCAGTCCTCAACATGATCGTTGATCAGCCCCATTGCCTGCATGAAGGCATATACCGTGGTTGGTCCGACGAATTTCCAGCCTTGCTTTTTTAGGTCCTTCGACAGGGCTATCGATTCCGCTGAGGTCGACGCCGTCTGCGGTTTTGCAAGCTGTTCCAATTCAGGTTCGTAACGCCAGAGGAAGGTGGCTAACGAGCCTTCCCTTTTGACGAGTTCCTGTGTCCGTCGTGCATTGTTGATGACGGCCTCGATCTTACCGCGATGGCGGACGATGCCTTCATCCTTGAGCAGACGATTAATGTCGCGCTGGTTGAAGCGTGCCACGTGATCGAAATCGAAATCATGAAACGCTGCACGGAAGTTCTCCCGCTTGGCGAGGATGGTGCGCCAGCTCAGTCCGGATTGAAAACTCTCCAGACTCAACTTCTCGAACAAGCGATGATCATCACTAACGGGAAAACCCCATTCGGTATCGTGATAGGCGGGAAACTCCGGTGCGGCACCGCACCAGCGGCAGCGTGATTTGCCGTCTGGACCCAATATCGTTGTGCTCATGTATCTCGTGTCCATGTATCGAAGGGATGGGGAAGTGTTAATCAGGCGAGCAAAAATTCGAGCCTTTCATCGGTTTTTGATGGCGAAATTTCAAGAATCTCCGCACTGACGACGTTTTCCGCCACGAACGGATCCTCATTCACCCTAGCTTGAAGATCCGCCAGCGACGTCTCTTGCGCGAGAATTCCGCCGCCCAAATTAGGCTGAAGACTACCGGTTAACAAAAACACGCCGTCGTCAAAACCTCTTTTGATCCATGTCTTGTGGCCTTCCATGAACTGGCTGGCTTGGCCTTTGTTGCCGGAAAATTTGAGTAGCACGACAAACATCGGATTTTTTCTCCTGCCTATAAATACAAACTTAGGGGTTAGGTGCTCAGCCTACACGGCGATAGGCGCTAGGCCGCCCCATGCCCGTCGGGTGCATCGTGCGCGACGCTTTCCATGCACGACTTCAGCCAGTCGCACATCTGCTTTACTTCCTGCTTGATGAACGTCTCATCGTGAAAGGCATTTGCCAGCGTGGCGACACCCTGGCTGCGGGCAAGAAGGTGCATCGCCAGCGCGTCGGCGTCTGCCTCGCGGCCGAGCAGCGTGAATTGCCTGCGTAACCAGGTCCGAAACATCGTAAATAGCAGGTTTGCCTCGGCCTGGGAGGCATGATTCAGCTTCGCGAGCTCCATGCTCAACGTGCCAACCGGGCAGCCGTAACGTTTTATTTTGGCCCGGTTCACGATCAGAATGTGAATAAAGTTCCGGATGCAATCCGCGGGTTGTTGCCCTTCGATTTCCCACTGCTCTAACATCTTCCGGGTATTCGCCAGACGCACATTGATCACGGCATCCAGAATTTCGTCCTTGGTTTTGAAGTGATAATAAAAATTGCCGCGCGAGATCTGTACGACATTCGCAATGTCCGAGAACGAGGTATGCTCGTAACCTTGCCGATAGAACAACTGATCGGCAGCTTCAACAATGTGATCGCGGGTTGTCTTGTCGCCCATGAAAAACCTCCTCGCCCAACCGCGCTTCTAGTGGCAAAATTAGATGATACAGGCCACTAGGAACAGGCTGCATAAGTTTCCTCACTACGATAAAAGGGATAGTCGGTGTAACCTGCTTCGCCGCCGCCGTAGAAAGTGGGTGAATCGGCCGCGTTTAAGGGCAAATTCTCCCGATAACGGCGCACCAGGTCCGGATTGGCCAAAAACGGAATTCCAAAAGCAACCAGATTCGCGGCGCCGTTACGTATCGCCGATTGGGCGCGGGTGAGGTCATAGCCGTTGTTGGCGATATACGGATCTGCGAATTTCGAGCGCAAGGCCCGATAATCCAGCGCGCTGGCATTCGTCATCATGTCGCCTTCGAGCACATGAACATAGGCCAAACCACGCGGACTTAACCGCTCGATGAAGTATTCGAAGTGCGCTTGCGGGTCGGAATCCGACATCGAATTGAAACTGTTCTCGGGGGCCAAGCGAACGCCCACGCACTGCGCCGGCCACACCGAGCACACCGCATCGAGGACTTCGTTCAAAAGGCGCATGCGGTTGTTCACGCTGCCGCCATACGTGTCGGTGCGGTGGTTGCTGCCGTCGCGCAGAAACTGGTCGATAATATAGCCGTTGGCGCCATGCACTTCCACGCCATCGAAGCCCGCGCGCTTGGCCATCTCAGCGCTGCGCTGGAATTGCTCCACGATACCCGGAATTTCGCGGGTCTCGAGTGCGCGCGGTGTCACGAAATCCTGCATTCCGGTATAGGTGACGGCCTGGCCCGTCGGCCGCAGTGCCGATGGACCCACAGGCGTGGCGTTGTTTGGCAGCAAGCTCGGGTGGGAAATCCGCCCGCAGTGCTGCAACTGAACAAAGATATGGCCATCGGCAGAGTGCACCGCATCGGTCACGCGGAGCCAACTATCCGCCTGGGCATTAGTGTAATTCCCCGGGGTGAAGGGATAGCCCACACCCTCTGGTGAGACCGGGGCGGACTCGGTAACGAGCAGACCGGCGCTGGCGCGTTGTTGATAGTAGGTCACCATCATGGGCGGCACGACGCCGTTTTCATCGGCGCGATTTCGCGTCATCGGCGCCAAGACCATCCGGTTGGCGAGGGTGAGGCCGCCTAACTGAAACGGCTCGAACAAATCCACAGACATGATGATTTCCTTTGGTCATGGGCGGCAGAATTAGGACGAGCGTCCAATGCCGGATGAGGGATATAGGACAAGCGTCCAAATCTGTCAAGGGCCAAATAGAACTTATCGGTCTTTGAGAGGATAACCTAGGGCCATCTGCCAGATACGCCGAGGCCGCTACCGGCTATTAGCGGGCGTAGACTGGATGTATTGATTGATGTGAATACCTGTCCCCGTGATTAGTAACACGGGGGGCTCAAAAACCGGGTCTCTAATACAAACTCTGCTGCCTAGTGCAGATTGTATCGCTACTCGCTTTTTCTATTGTACTAAGAGCGGTCCTGGCGCCTACCTAAACCTACAGCCCGCTTTCCATCATCGCCGACATCCGCCGGGAGAACGCCTGGGGGTCCTTGACCGCCTCGCCCTCGGCGATGCGGGCCTGATCGAGCAGCAGGTGCGCGGCGTCGGCGATCAGGTCATCCTGACCGTCGCCGGCCTTGGCGCGGTCGGCCAGCCCCTTGATCAGGGAATGGC
>JAESSX010000330.1 GCA_016763915.1 Rhodospirillales bacterium | reverse complement strand
GAATCCGGCCCGAATTCATGGCGAAAAAAAAATCTTCACCCAACAGTGCGAAATCGGACGCCCAGGCGTTGATGCGCCAATTGTTCCAGAAAATGGAAGCCGAGAAATCCGCCGAGGGTCTGAACGACAACGTGATCATTCCCTTCGCCGCGGCGCTGGAAGAGGTCTGCGAGGCGCGCGGCTATGTGCTCAATATCTTCGGTGAGAAGAGCAACATCGTGTTTACCGGCAACGAGGCCGATTCCGAAGCCATCTACAAGCTGATCGAAGACTATCTGGCCGCCCGCGCACCTTAAACCGACAGGCCGTCAAATGGCTTCATTTGCGACGACGAATTTGCGTTAAAAAAAGCGCTAGGGCATTCCCAGTGAACCAATGTGAACAGGAAATGCCCTAGCGATGTTTCATGCGGTGCGCCTGTAAGCCAAGTTCGTCCATCTCGATCTGTTCAAGGCGGGAAGCTTCATGGGCCAATTCAAAATCCCGGTTTTCCTGGGCGACTTCGAATTTCTTCAATTCCCGATAAGCTTCGTCCAGGCTTCCGCGCGCTTTGGCGACCTTCGCCTCCATCTGGACAATTCCGGCGTTCAGGTGGTCACGCCGCTGAATGACGGAGGCGGCGTAGTTACCGTAATACAGGCCCGCTTCAGCGGGCGATGACTGGGCGGCTTGTTGTTCGCGGACCAGTTCCTCGCGCAGCCGCCGCAACCCGTTTTCCAGGCTTTCCAGCGAGCCCAGAACGTCGCCCAGTTCCCGGCGCCGTTCATCAACGGTCCATTCGTTGAGGCGGATGAGAGTCTGCAGATCTTTGGCCATGGTCTGGGGATTCCCGGATTATGATTGTTGCGGCACATCCCGAGACGCAGTTCCCGGTTCGCCCGGGCCTGGTGTTTCGGGGTTGGGCGTTTCCGGACCCGGGGGTTGGGGCAGGGTCTGGAAGGCCGGCGTTGCGGGGGCCGCTATCGTACCGTCGGCCGGCGGCGGGGCCTCGGGCGCGGGGGCCGGTTGGTCAGGGGACATATCGAGAATTTGGTTCAGCATTTGGTAACAGGTGGCGATATCCGTATGGTCGAAGATGTCCTGAGCCAGAAACTTTTCCAGCGCCGGATAATAATGCACGGCCTCGTCGACCTTGGGGTCGCTGCCCCGGCGGTAGGCGCCGAGCCGGATCAGTTCGGCCATGTCCTCGTAAACGGCGACCAGTTGGCGGGCCCGGGTAACGACGGCATTTTCGGCAACCGAATTACACGCCGGCATGGTTCGCGAAAGACTGCGCAGGATATTGACCGGCGGGAACCGCCCACGTTCGGCAATGGCGCGGTCCAGCACCACATGCCCATCGAGAATGCCGCGCACGGCGTCGGCCACGGGCTCGTTGTGGTCGTCGCCTTCGACCAGCACCGTAAACAGGCCGGTGATCGAGCCCTGGCCCTCGGTTCCCGGCCCGGCCCGTTCCAGGAGCCTGGGCAGTTCGGCGAACACCGTCGGGGTATAGCCTTTGCTGGCTGGGGGTTCGCCCATGGACAGGCTGATTTCGCGCTGGGCCATGGCGAAACGGGTGACCGAATCCATCAGGCACAGCACTTCGTTGTTCCGGTCGCGGAAATATTCCGACACCGCCATCGTGACATAGGCCGCCTGGCGGCGGATCAACGGGCTTTCGTCCGAGGTGGCGACGATGACGACGCTGTGGGCCATGCCTTCGGGTCCGAGATGGTCTTCAATGAATTCGCGGGCCTCGCGGGACCGCTCGCCGATCATGCCGACGACGCTGACCTCGGCACTGGTATGACGCGCCATCATCGACATCAGCGTCGATTTGCCGACCCCGGAACCGGCGAAAATACCCAACCGCTGGCCCTTGCAGCAGGTCAGGAAGGTATTCATAACCCGCACCCCGAGGTCGATCTTGCCGCCCACCCGCTTGCGTAGGTGGGCCGGCGGCGGGGAGTTGTGAATGGGATAGGCGATCGTGCCCGACGGTAACGGCCCCTTGCCGTCCACCGGCTCGCCGAAAGCATTGATCACGCGGCCCAACCAGCCCGGGTCGGGATAGATGACCGGGTCCGACGCGCTGATTTCCACCCGGCACCCCATGCCGATGCCGCCGAGCGAGCCGAATGGCATCAGCAGCGCGCGGTTCTTGGAAAATCCGATGACTTCACAACCTACGCGACGCCCGTTGCGGGCGATAATGTCGCAATGATCGCCGACGGAAAGAGACGAATGCACGCCCGCGGCCTCAATCAGAAGGCCGATTACGTCCGTGACCTGGCCGTAAACCTTGTGATCGGGAAGCCGGCCGACTTCCTTGGCGATATTGGTTCCGAAAATGCTCAACCCATGTCCCTTTGCTGGTGCAAATTAAAGAATCACGTCCCCGAGAGCCAGCGTTCCAAGTATGCAGACAGACCCTTTAAGGTTTATTAAAAACTCCGGAGAACCCGCCGATTTCCACAATGCGCCCGGTGCCGCCTTGCGCCGGGCGTGTCCCCGGAATATGGTTAACCAAATCGTTAACAAAGGTGTGGATACCATCATGCGCGTCCTTCTTATCGAAGACGATACTACCACACAGCAGAGCATTCAGATGATGCTGGAATCAACCGGCATGGTTGTCGACGCCACGGATTTGGGCGAAGACGGCCTGGAAATCGGCAAGCTCTATGACTACGACATCATTCTGCTCGACATCATGCTGCCGGATATGGACGGATTCGAGGTCCTGCGCCGCCTTCGCGACAGCCGGGTGGAAACGCCGGTGTTGATTTTATCGGGCTTGACCGAGTCCGAAAACAAGGTCAAGGGCCTAAGCACCGGCGCCGACGACTATTTGACCAAGCCTTTCGACAAGGCCGAATTGCTGGCCCGTATCCAGGCCATTGTGCGGCGCTCGGCCGGGCATGCGCAATCGGTCATCGCCACCGGACTGTTGAGCGTTAACCTGGACGCCCACACGGTCGAGGTGAACGGACAATCCCTTCACCTGACGGGCAAGGAATATGGAATTCTGGAGCTGTTGAGCCTGCGCAAGGGCACGACGCTGACAAAGGATATGTTCCTCAATCACCTGTACGGCGGCATGGACGAGCCCGAACTGAAGATCATCGACGTCTTTATCTGCAAGCTAAGAAAGAAACTGTCCAACGCCACCGGCGGCGACAATTACATCGAAACCGTTTGGGGCCGCGGTTATGTCCTCAGGGACCCCGAAGGCGAACCCCAAGAGGCCGCCGCGAAAGCTTAGGGCAACCTGCCTCACCCTCAGGTAAGCCCGTAAACGCCCCGTTGATCGGGAACCGGCTTGAACCGATCGGAAATGCCGAGCACGGTTTCCGCGCCGCCGAGGAACAACGTGCCGTCTTCGGGCATTAAGCCGGCGATGCTTTCAAGCACCTTGCCCTTGGTTTCCCGGTCGAAATAAATCAGCACGTTGCGGCAGAACACCACATCGAAACGTCCCAGCGGTTTCAGGTCGCCCAGCAGGTTGTATTCCTTGTAGGTCACCATGTCGCGCAGTTCCTGGCAGATCTGCCACTGCTCGTCCTTTTTTTCGAAATATTTGACCAGCATCTGAATGGGCAGCCCGCGTTGGACCTCGAACTGGGAATACAGGCCGGCCCTGGCCTTGTTCAGGATTTCCGTGGAAATGTCGGTGCCGACAATATCGATCTTCCAGCCCTGCAGCTTGGCGCTGAGTTCCTTGATAATCATGGCCAGCGAATAGGGTTCCTGGCCGCTCGAGGCGGCGGCGCAGAAGATGCGGAAGGATTTCTTCTCCGCCCGGCTTTCGATCAGCGGCGGCAGGATATGGTCGCGGAACAGGTCGAAGGGTTTGGTATCGCGGAAAAAGAAGGATTCGTTGGTGGTCATGGCCTCGGTCACGTCGACCAGCAGCGGACCTTCGGAGGCGCCCCGAACGGCCTGAAACAATTCTTCAAGCCCCTTCATGCCGTTCTTCCGGGCCACCGGCATCAACCGGCTTTCCAGCAAATAGGACTTATCCGGGGTCAGCACCAGGCCGGATCGTTTCTTCAGCAGGGTGCTGATAAATTCAAAATCCGCCGGATTCATCGGCCCACCCTCCCGACAGATTTCATAATGTGTCCACCGATCCGGGCCAACGGAAGAACGGCGCTGCACATACCCGCCGTCGCCACCGCACCCGGCATACCCCAAACGACACT
>JAESSX010000036.1 GCA_016763915.1 Rhodospirillales bacterium | reverse complement strand
TCTCCGGCGCGCGGCGTTCGTCCATTGACTGACCTTTCGACCTAAAGCCGGCCTTGTGTCCGGCCGGGCTTAACGTCGGGAGCCCCCTGACAGCAGAATAGTCTGTTTTTTATACGAAAATCACCACTTTGCTGATATTCCCGGTCATTTTTCCGTGAACATGCACGGGTTTTCCTAAGCTGGCGAAAGGTCGCCCGAAGAATAGCTTTGACCGCTGACATACATTGATATGAATTGAAACGGACCTGTCATAAATTACCTATTAAAACTGTCACCTATTAGGGCTTATTTACGGAATGAGTAGAGAGGGATTGAGAATTTTGCAGATTTTACGCGCTCTTCAGGGATATGGTATTCCGGTTTTCTGCTTCTGTGTGTTCTTGGCATTCTGGGCCGACAGCTCTTCCGTCACGCAGGCGGGAGGTCGTCCCCTTGAAGGCCCGCCGCAGGCAAAACCGAATGTCGTCGCCGTGGTTCCTCAATTATGGCCGCCGCAATACTCAACCGATGAAAACGGAAAACCGGCCGGGTTCGCCATTGACGTCCTGGACGCGGTCGCCGCCAGGGCGGGACTAAGCGTCACCTATAAGGTCGTCGACAGCTTCTCCGAGGCCGTGAGCACCCTGAAACGCGGCGGCGCCGACCTCATTCCCAACAGCGGGATTCTGCCGCAACGGCTGGACAACTTTGCATTCACGGCCCCGGTGGAGACGTTCCTCGTCTCCGTCTTCGTTCGCGACGATACCCACGACCTGAACGGAGAAGCCGACCTCGTCGGCCGCAAGCTGGCCGTTGTCGAAACAAATATCGGCCTGTTCCTGTTTGGAAAGCGAAAGGACATCGACGTTCAGGTCTACCGCGATGCCCGTACCGCTCTCTTCCAGTTAATCGCCGGGCGCGTCGACGCCCTCGTCTATCCGCAGTCCGTTCTTTTGGCGTTGGCCAGGGAAATCGGAATTGAAGACCGCATCAAGCCCGTCGGCAAGCCGCTGCAAGAAATCAAACGCGCCATCCAGGTAAGGAAGGAAAGCGTCGAACTGCTGGCTGTCCTGGACAAGGCGGTGGAACACTATGTCGGCACGCCCGCGTATCAGCAGGTTTATGCCAAGTGGTATGGCAAGCCGAAACCGTATTGGACGACGCCACGGGTCATATGGTTCGTGTCCGGGTTTGTTTTCATCACCATTATGGTCACGGTGGGTTGGCACTATCTCTCCGTTGTCCGGTTAAACAGGGCGCTGAAAAATTCGGAAGAACGGTTCCGCACGGTGGTGGAGCAGGCCGGCGATGCAATGTTTGTCATTGATGTGTCAAATGGCCGGTTCATCGATGTAAACATTCAATCCTGCACTTCGATGGGATACACCCGCGACGAACTTCTCGCCCTATCCGTTCCGGATATTGCCCCCGAGTATCCCAGCGAGAAATTCCGTAAACTGGTCGAAAACCTTAAACAAGGCGTAGCGGTGACGTTCGAGAGCACCCATCGGCGCAAGGACGGCTCTCGTTTTCCCGTCGAAATCCGAACCGGACTCATCGAACTACAGGGGCAAAACAGGCTTCTGGCGTTTGCCCGCGACAATACCGAACGCAAACGGGACGAAGAGGCGACAAAGGCGTCCGAAGCCCGCCTGAAGGCAATTCTGGAAATCGCACCGGAAGCGGTGATCGCCATCGGGGAAAAAATGAATATCCGCCTTTTCAACCAGGGCGCGGAACGCATCTTCGGCTACAAGGCGGACGACGTTCTCGGCCGGCCAATGAACTTCCTGATGCCGGAACGCTACCGCCGGAACCATAACAAGCATGTGAAGGCGTTCGACAATTCGGGAAAAACTTACGGCCTCATGGACCAACGCCAGGAATTCAAGGGTCTGCGGAAAGACGGGACGGAATTTCCGGCCTCGGCGTCGGTATCCAAACTCGAAATCGGCGGCGAAAAAATCTTCACCGTCCTGCTGCATGACATCTCGGACCGCAAACGGGCCGAACAGGCCATTATTTCCTCCAAGGAAGACGCCGAAATCGCCAATTACACCAAGACCCAGTTCCTCGCCAACATGAGCCACGAACTGAGGACGCCGCTGAATTCGATCATCGGATTTTCGCAGGTTTTAATGGGTCACGGACTGGGCCGGCTGAATTTTACCCAGTCCAGGGAATATGCAGAGAACATCAATGATTCCGCCAACCATCTTCTTGCCCTGCTGCAGGACATCCTCGATGTGTCCAAGATTGAAGCCAAGGAGCTTAACCTGGAAAAGGAACCCGTCGATTTCCAATCGCTCATCGAAGACTGCTTTATGATGATGCGCGAACGGGCCGACAAAGGCGGCATCATAATGTCCTACTCGATTGCGGATAACGCCCCGCCCATTGACGCCGATGAGGTGCGGTTGAAGCAAATCCTCCTGAATTTGCTCAGCAACGCGATCAAATTCACCCCCGATGGAGGCGTGACAACCGTTTCGATCGAGGCCAACGGAGAGAACGGGGTGTCCCTGAAGGTCGACGATACCGGGATCGGCATTAAGGAAAATGACATCCCCAGGATTCTCCGCCCCTTCGGACAGGTCAGGGATATCTTTGCCCGCAACCACGAAGGCACCGGTCTGGGACTGTCGCTGGCCAAGTCGCTGGCCGAACTGCACGACGGAAGCCTGGAAATAACAAGCCGGGTGGGCAAGGGAACGACGGTTGTCGTGGCATTGCCGAACGGCCAGGCGTGATCCGAACCGGTACGCTATTCAGCGGCGCTTAACGGACCATCCTTTTCACCAGCGGCTTTACGGTCAGGCCCTGGACGATGATCGAAAACAGGACGACGCCGTAGGTGATGTTCAGGATGGCGGCCTTGTATTCATTGTCCGGCAGGGACAAGGCCAGGGCGACCGCGATCCCGCCCCGCAGCCCGCCCCAGATCAGCACCGGCACGGCGCCCGTGGTGAAGGTTTGCCAGCGCGAAAGGACGGCAATGGGGATGGAGACACTGAGCGTCCGGGCAAACAGCGTCACCGGGATGGCCAGCAGGGCGACCCCGAAATGGCCGTTGCCCTCGGCGACGACCAGCACTTCCAGGCCGATCAGCAGGAACAGGACCGAATTGAGGATCTCGTCGATCAGCGTCCAGAACGTCAGCACGTAGTCGCGGGTTTCATCGCTCATGGCGTATTTGACGCCCCGGTTGCCGATGAACAGGCCGGCGACGACCATGGCGATCGGCCCGCTCAAATGCAGCGACAGGGCCACCACATAGGTGACCATCACCAGCGCCAGCGTGATCAGAACCTCGAGGCTCGGATCATCGATGCCGTACATGGCGCGGTAACAGATGTATCCGGCGGCCAGGCCGAGGACCGCGCCGCCAACCGCTTCGGTGAGGAACAGTTCGATAATGTCGGCCGCTCCCATGCCGCCGCCCTGCTCGCCGCCGGCAAGCGCGATCGCCACGACGACCGTGAACAGGACCACGCCGACCCCGTCGTTGAACAGGGATTCGCCGGCCATCTTGGCCTGCAGGGTATCGGGCACCTTGACGGTTTTGAAAATACTGAGCACCGCGACCGGGTCGGTCGGGCTGATCAACGCGCCGAACACCAACGCCCAGATAAAGGGGATATCGAGCCCGAACGCTCCAAACAGGAACCACATCAACGCCCCGACCACGAAGGTCGAGATCAGGGTACCGAGACACGCCATCACGCCGATCGTCAAACGCCGGGTCTTTAAGGCGGGGAAATCCGCATGCAGGGCGCCGGCAAACAGCAGGAAGCTCAACATCCCGTGCATCAGGGTTTT
>JAESSX010000329.1 GCA_016763915.1 Rhodospirillales bacterium | reverse complement strand
GGGGTAACGCCGACGAAACCGGTGACCGCAATGGGAAGCGGCTCGACATTGCCCTGGGTGATGTCGATTCTGAGTTCCGCCCGGGCAGGCAAGGCGACGAGGAGCGCCAGCGCCAGCGCCACGACGCCGCGCCAACCGTCTTCCAACAAACGCTTGCATACATATGCCATGGTCAGAACATTGTCCGGGGATCGAAAATTAAGATCATATTTTGCCATTGTTGATACTTTTCCGGTGGTAGCTTTAGCGGATTACAGCGAGGATTCAAGACCGCCCTCAAGGCGCTCTCTGCGGCGGCGCGGAAAAAGGGGTCCGTTTGCAGGCGCCCCTGGTTGAGAATCCGGGCCTGGCGCACGGTGCCATCGGGGTTCATGGCCATCTTGATTTCGATGCTCAGGTTTTCGGCTTCCCGCGCGCCGGCGGGCAAACTCCAGCATTCCCGTATCTGCTGGCGGACCAGATCAATCTCGCTGATGGCCATGGGCCTCAGGGGATTATTCATCGCCGTTTGCGACGCCAGGGCCTTGGCCATCTGTTGCTCGAAACTTTCGGTCTTTTTCTTTTCCGCTTTCCTGTCTTTCGGCCTCGGCTGGGCTTTCAATTTCTCGACGGTCTTCAGAACCGATGCGAAGGCGTCGGGCGGCCTGGGCTTGCGC
The DNA here is from genome assembly GCA_016763915.1 of Rhodospirillales bacterium. The sequence continues at coordinate 2,470 of JAESSX010000329.1, read as the reverse complement.
CGGGGTTTGACCTTGGCCAGCTTGCGGACCGGCTTGGGCTTTTTAACTTCGGGCTTCGGTTTCGGTTTAGCCTTGGGTTTCGGTTTGGGTTTGGCTTTTTCCACCGGCTTCGGTTCCGGCGGCAGGGCCGCGACCTCTTCCTTCTCGGGCGGCGGCGGTGGCGACGCCTTCGGCGGCGGCGGCGGTTTTTTCGGCGGTTCCTCTTTTTTCGCTTCCGGCGGCGGTTTCTTGTCCGGCTTGGAGGCCGGTGGCGGGGCATTGGTAATATCCGCCACGTTGACGATTTCGACCATGATCGGGTTATCGGTCAACAACGGTGCAGACTGAATATAAGGCAGGCCGAAATACCCGATCACCAGGACCGCGGTATGCAGAAAAACCGAGTAAACAATCCCATTACGCATGATAAATCTTTGCCGGAGCCTTACTTCAACCGCCGGGAGCGTTTTTTCCGTCGTTCCGTGACAAGGGCCACTTTTCTGTACCCGGCGGAATTGATGGTTCCCATCACCTCCATGACCCGGCCGTAGTTCACGGACGCGTCGCCGCGCACGAAAATGCGCACATCCGGGTTATTGCCGGTAATCGCATTGAGGCGCGGCAGCAGTCCTTCCAGGTCGATTTTCGTTTCCTGCAGATAGACCTGGCCTTCGGCATTGACGGTAATGGCCAGGGGTTCGTCTTCCCCGCGGATTATCGAGGCCTTGGTTTTGGGCAGGTCGACCTGCACGCCGACGGTCAGCAGCGGCGCCGTCACCATGAAGATGATCAGCAACACCAGCATCACGTCGACCATCGGGGTGACGTTGATTTCGGACATCGGCTTAGCCCGCTTGCTGTGCCGCCCGGCCCGTCCATTGCCCCGGCTGAGGTGGACTACCATGGTCAATCCTTTCCCTTGGTGTCCATCTCTCGGGACAGGATGGCCGAAAATTCGCCGGCGAAGCTGTCGAGGCGGCTGGCATAGCGGTCCATGTCCTTGCTCAGCTTGTTGTAGGCGACCACGGCCGGGATCGCCGCCAGCAGGCCAAGCGCCGTCGCGAACAACGCCTCGGCAATCCCGGGGGCGACCACGGCCAGGCTGGTGTTCTTGGAAATAGCGATCGCCTGGAAGCTGTTCATGATGCCCCACACGGTGCCGAACAAACCGATAAACGGCGCCGTCGAGCCGGTGGTGGCGAGAAACGTCATGTTCTTTTCCGTCCGGTCCATTTCCCGGTCCAGGGTAATCTGCATCACCCGGTCGATGCGGTCGGACACGCCGACACGCGCATCCCCGGCCCCGCTTCGCGTCGACGTTCGCCGCCATTCCCGCATCGCCGAGACGAACACCGCCGCCATGGGGTCGCGCGGGGCTGTGGAAATACGTTCATACAATTCGTCCAGGGAATTGCCCGACCAGAAGGCCTGTTCGAACTCGCTGGAGCGGGTGTTCAGGCGGCGCAGGTTGACGACCTTGTCGAAGATAATCGCCCAGCACCAGACCGAGGCCACCAGCAGGAGAATAATCACCGCCTTGACCACCGCATCGGCCCGGACGAACAACGCCCAGATCGAAAAATCCATGTCGGCGACGGAGCCGCCCAAAGTCACCGCTTCGATAATTTGGTTTTCCATCAATCAGCCTTCAGTCATTCACCTAATGGTTTGCCTTGGAATTTTGTCAAAATTTTGGTTGATTTTAAGCTTGGCTTTTCAGCCGAAACCCTCCAGCCGTTTGCGGATGTCGCCCGGCAACCGGGCGGGCCGGCCATCGAGGGATATGCAGGCGAGTTTCAGTTCCATGCGGACCAGGTCTGTGTCGCCGCGGCGCACCCTTTGATCGACCGACAGGGAGGCGCCGCCGACGTCAAGCAGACGGGTTTCAACCGTCAGCAGATCGTCCAGTTTCGCCGGTTTGACGAAATCCATGGCACACCGCCTGACGGCGAAGGCGAGGCTTAAGCCGTCCACCATGCGGCTGCTTTCGATCCCGAGATGGCGCAGCATTTCCGATCGGCCCCGTTCGGCGAAACGCAGGTAATTGGCGTAATACACGATGCCGCCGGCATCGGTATCCTCGAAGTAGACCCGCACCGGCAACACATGGACGCCGTTCTCAATCGTCCCCGCCGCTTCAGTCATCGCCGCCACCATCCGCCTGCGTCAGCATTTCCAATTGCCCGAGACCGTTCGGCTCATCCAGCCCCATATGCCGGTAGGCCTCGGGCGCCAGGGTCCGGCCGCGCGGCGTGCGCAGCAGAAAACCCTGCTGGATGAGATAGGGCTCTATCACTTCTTCGATGGTGTCGCGTTCTTCGGACAAGGCGGCGGCCAGGGTTTCGACGCCGACCGGGCCGCCCGAAAACTTGACGGCGATACAGTCCATATACCGGCGGTCCATGGCATCCAGCCCGCGCTTGTCCACATCCAGCTTTTGCAAAGCCGCATCGGCGGCGGCGGCGTCGGTCGCGGTATCGCCGGCCAGCTC
>JAESSX010000328.1 GCA_016763915.1 Rhodospirillales bacterium | reverse complement strand
TTTCAGCGCGTTGCCGTAGGAACTGACGAGTTCTTTCGTGTCAATGACCCGAATTTCGGTCGGCGCGGACTGGAAATTGGCGACCGACGTGGACTCATTGGCCTTGTTCAACACCTGAATGCCACCATCGTTGGCAATGACGATTTCACCGACGAAGCCGTCGGCTTCTTCCATCAACACTACGGACATTCTCGGGGTTTGAACGATATTCAGATCGTTAATGGTGACGGTACCGGCATTGAAAGCGTCGGTATTTTCCAGCGCGGACAAAAAGTCCGCGTCGTCTCTGGTTGCTGAAAGAATATCTTCTTGACGGATGGTGTAGGTGCCGTCGGCGTTCTTGGTCGCCGCCAGGGAAAGCGCGTCCGAATTAGAATCACCCACAATCGAGAAGGTCGATGTAACAGCATTGTCGGTCGTGCCATCGTTCAAATCGTAAGCTAAGGGCAGGTTTCCATCGAAGTTGTCGCCAGGCGAATACGTCCATGTGCCATCCCCGTTGTCGGAAATTTTCCCTGCATCACCTTCACCGCCGATATCAAGACCGACCTGGGTGCCGCGGATACCGATGGTGGCCACCGGGGTATCCAGGGTCATGGCGTCGGGATCTGTTTTGGCAACCTGGCCCGACACGAAGGTGAAAACGCCTTCAAGTGCGGAAAGACTGACGGACCCTTCCTGGGTCGCCGGATCGTAAACCATTTCATCGAGAACGATGCGGCCGCTTTCGCCCATGGAGAAGGTGGTTTCGTCGGCCAGCAGGATGCCGACAGCGCCATCGTCGCTGGATTCAATAATGTCGCCCTGATAGACGGGGTCGCCTTCTTTCAGGTCGACGCGGGTACCGTCGGTGCGCACGGCGAACACCGAGCCCGACAGGTTTTCGACGTTGCCGATGGGCCCGCCATCGGTGCCGGTAATAATGGTGGGATTGGAGGCAATCATTCCGTCGGCAGCCGGGGCGGTGCCGGCATCGGTGCCGGCTGAAATTTCCTGTCCCCCGCCGGCAAGCTGGCTGGCCATGTCGCCACTGATCTGGGCGCCATCGGCGGTAACAAGCTCGGGCGGATTGTCCTGGCTGAAGAAGCCTTCAACGGTCAAATGGGCGCCATCGGCACTGGTTAAAATCAGGTCCGGACCGTTGCTTTCAAAGTTTGCATCGGAGATGGAAAAGCCGTCAGGCAACGATAAAGAACCACCATCCGTAGCTTCCAAGCGGAAGTCCACCGATGTGGCCTGATCTTCGTTACCGGCGACCGAATCAGAAAATTCAGCCATTTTACGATCCTCACCGGGCGCGAATTTTGCTATGCGCCCACCATGAGTCACGGTGTGTTGTTGTTTTTCTTCTTGTCCGGAATATACAGATTTCCCGGTTTCAAAGTCAAGCGGGCTTAACAACCATATGTTATTTCAGAATTTTTATTGAACTCTTTGCGTCCGGCGCACCCCTTGCGCATGAACCAAATCAGCCCGCCGGCCAGCGGGTTTCGCTTATGAAGGCACCGTTGCCGTCGTAGCGGTGGACCTGATACACCGGCCGCGCCGCCATTTCCCCATGGTAGGGTCCCTTGCGCAAATCGACGGCGATGGACGGAACGGTGCTGGCGAACACGCCACTGATCGAAGCCGTCCGGGGCCGGTGGGCATGGCCGCAAAACAACCGGATGACCTGGGGGTGGCGCGCCAGAACCGCCGCCAGTTCGGTAACGGCGCCGGGCCGTTGGTACTGGTAGGAATCGCTGACGCCGACGATTTCAAACGGCGGATGATGCATGAACAACGCCGTCGGGCGATCAATATCCTCGCCCAGCGTCGCGTCGAGGGCGTTCAAACGGGCTTCGCAGAAATCGCCTTTTCTGGCGTTCGAGCCGAGGGAATCGACTGAGATCAGCCGCACCGGAAAACCATCCACGGCGTAATGGATGAAGGACGGGTCCGTCGGAAACCAGGGCTCCCGGGCGAAGGCCCGCGCCACGCCTTCGCGGCCATCCCGGTTGCCCGGGGTGACGAACAATGGCGCTTTCAACTCCGACAGGATTTCGCGGGCATGGTCGAATTCCCGGTCCCGGCCATGTTGCGTCATATCACCGGTGTGAAGAACGGCGTCGGGCCTTGGGTCCAGGCTGTTGATATCGGCGACACACCGGCGAAGGTTTTCGGCACGCCCGGCCCCGACCGGATCCAATTCACCGGCGGCCAGGAGATGGGTATCGGAAATTTGGGCAATATTCATGAGGTTGTCGTTGGAATATTCAGGGGAAATTTCTGGCGTCGCCTATTGGCGTGGAGTAGAATCATTCTTAATTAGAAGGCTATAAAGTCAAGCCTCGATTCCACTCGAAAATGGCCTGAATTAGTTATGGCTTCTACTCTGAACAAAGAAAACGCTGTTTACGAAATCCGCACCATCGCCGATTTCGAGTCCTCACCGCAGTTCGAGGAAAGGCCGGTTCTGGCGCGCCATGAACTGGTGCTGAAAAAATGGCGGTTGATCCATAAATACTTTCATGCCCACCCTTTCCCGATGAATACCCGGCTGAAACGCAGCGAACAATGGCGCGATACCTTGCAGTACGTCCGCGACATTGGCGACCTGGAGGTTCTCGACTGGGTCTTGTTACAGGCCGAGGTGGCCGGAAATATAGAACGCGGCATCCGGGAAATGCGCCCCCGCAAGGGCGGTCCCTGCCATGCCTTGCTGTTGGAATATGTCCGCGACCGCAAACGCAAGGCGCTGGCCGTATACAAGTGGGCCAGGGCCGCCGACGAAGACGACACCGCTACCAACGAAACCCTGACCCCGGCGATCCTGGCCCGCCATTCGACGGAAGGCACCGGCGGCACAGAGAACCTATAGCCCTAAGCCGCCCCCATGTTCTCACGCGCCTTGGCAATGGCCTCGTGCAGGACGTTTTCCTTCATGGTCAGGGATTTTTCCTGAAACATGACGTTTTTCATCCAGTCGAACCCCAAAACCAGCAGAGCTTCGTCGTTTTCCTTTAGGAGATCGGTCGCTTCCGGGTCGATTTCATAGGTTTCCAGGAACTTGGTTTCGAAGACGAACTGCCGGAATCCGTCGATGTCCGTGGATACCAGGAAGAACATCTGTTTGACCTGTGGGCTGACGGTCTTGCCATAGGGGCCGCCGATGCTTTTCCACGACGCCATCTTCATCAGGATGTCCATCCAGCCCCGGTTGACCCGGTCATAATCCTCAATGCCCTGCTCGTCCCGGAACTGGGAAACGGTCTGCAGTTTATCTTCCACGTGGCCCTTGCAGTGGGCCTCCTTGACCAGAAAGGAGAAGTCTTCCTTAACGTCGGACCCCTTGGGTTTGATGCTGGCCAGGCCGAGCGGATAATAGCGGCACGTCGCCGGACGGTCTTCGTAAACCGTGCAGCCTTCTTCTTCGAGAAACTGGCACGGCCCTTTACCGTCGACGCCGGTCATTTTCAGCTTGGCGACCGGCAGATCGGCCCGTTCCCAAACCCCTGGCAGCGTATATTTTGCCAGGAATTCCCTGGGACGAATGCCCTTATTGACGCTCAGTCGAAGGATATCATGCGGCGTCAGGGTGATATCGGCGCCATGGCAACACAAGTTCCAGCACGAAACGCCCCGGTGACAGGAGAAATTGAACATATCCTCATTCTTGAGGCGCACCGGCATGACGGGACTTTCATCGTTCGGATCCCGTACGGCATCGAAGATTTCAACCTCGGTTTTCTTATCGAGGCGCATCAGGTCGGGGTTTTGGGGTTTTTCTTTGCTCATGAGTTCTCCTGAGTGAGTCTAATCACTTTTAATGGGCCGGCTTTACCATCCTGGCCATAGACGAAAGGGGGCGCCAGACCGGCACCCCCCCCCCGATTTTTCGTATCCCGGACTAGGCCCGGGAAAGGCCTGCTCAGTGGCCTTGGCCTTCGTAACGTTTTTCGATGATGTCCACGTGCGGAACCTTCTTCATTTCCCACTCGCCGGTTTCCGGGTCGTGGCGGGAGTTGACGAAGCATTTCCAGTTTTCATCATCAATTTCCGGGAAGTCGGTCCGGTAGAAGAAGCCCGGGTAACGGGTTTCTTCGCGGAATTGGATATGACGAAGGTGCGCTTCAGCCGCCCACATGCGGTGGTAGTTTTCCCACGCCCGCATCAGTTCGTGCAAGTCCTTGGCACGCAGGTTCTGGGAATCTTCCTTCAGCATATTGATGTGGTCCAGGCCGATGCCGAGCATGATGGCGTTGGTCTGGTAATAGGTCGAACAACCGGCGACATATTCGTCCATGTACTTCTGCAGACGCATCTGGAACATTTTCGGCGTGATGTAGAACGGGTTGATGTCCTCCGCCGTGGTCTTGTCCTTGTGCTCGAAGTAGTTGCGAACCGGCAGGTAGATTTCCTCGGCGATTTCACCGATATCGCCTTTCAGCGACGGTTTGAAATCGGGGTTGTCCTTGACGAACCGGACCATTTCCTTGCCCGCGATGCGGCCTTCGGTGAAGGAGCCGGAGGAGAACTTGTGGCCCGACGCGCCGACGCCGTCACCGGCGGTGAACAGGCCGGT
>JAESSX010000327.1 GCA_016763915.1 Rhodospirillales bacterium | reverse complement strand
GCTGCAATGCCATCATTGCGGATATCGGGCGGCGATGCCCCGGCAATGCCCCGAATGCGAAAAAGAAGACTCCTTCGCCGCCTGCGGTCCCGGCGTCGAACGGCTGGCCGAAGAGGTGACAAGCCTGTTTCCCGATATTCGCACCGTGATCGCGGCCAGCGACACCGTCGCCGGCCCCAAGGCGGCGGCCGAACTGGTGCGCCGCATCGAAGACCATGAGGTCGACTTGATCATCGGCACCCAGATCGTCGCCAAGGGCTATCATTTTCCGCTGCTGACCCTGGTCGGCGCGGTGGACGCGGATTTGGGCCTGAGCGGCGGCGACCTCAGGGCGGCGGAACGCACGCATCAGCTGTTATACCAGGTGGCGGGACGGGCCGGGCGCGGCGACCGGCCGGGCCGGGTATTGCTACAGACCTACATGCCCGAACACCCGGTCATTCAGGCGTTGAAGTCCGGCGACCGCGATACCTTCATGGCCGCCGAAGCCGAAAGCCGCCGGCTCTGCGCCATGCCGCCGTTCGGGCGCCTTGCGGCGTTGATCGTGTCGGGAACGGACGAAGGCGTGGTAGACGCCGCCGCCCGGCGACTGGGCCGGACCCAGCCGAGCGGTAACGGAATGATCGTTCTCGGACCGGCGCCGGCGCCGATGGCGTTGCTGCGCGGCAGGCACCGGCGACGCCTGCTGCTGAAAACGGCCCGCGACGTCAACATCCAGGCCGTCCTCCGGGACTGGCTGGCGCGCGCTGAGGTGCCGAGAAAGGCGCGTGTTCAGGTCGATGTCGACCCATACAGTTTTTTGTAATCCCCGTACTTCCTCAAGGTCTTTTCGGGGCGCCGAAAAAGACCCCGGAGTCGTCTTGCATGGCCCAAACTGGTATGCTACGAAGCCGACGATTGGTGCGGGGCAAGACTCGTTTCAAGTGGGACCGATCCAAGGGGCCGGAAGGCACCGGATATCTCGACACTAAGATTCGATCTTTAAAGAATACGAAAGAGGACTTTTCCAGGTGTCAGCAGAGACAACAGGCGCGACCGGCCTAGCCGGGCGCTATGCGACGGCGCTTTTTGATCTTGCCGGCTCAGGCAAGTTGTTGGATCAGGTCGCCGACGATCTGAATCGGCTGGGCGGCATGATTGAAGCGAGCGCCGATCTGGCGCGACTGACCCGGTCGCCGGTGATTTCCCGCGAGGATCAGGGCCGGGCCATGGCCGCCGTCCTCGAACGAGCCGGAATGTGTGAATTAACCCGTAATTTTGTCGGTACCGTCGCGCAAAACCGCCGCCTGTTCGTCCTCAAGGCGATGATCGCCTCTTATCAGGGGCTGCTGGCCGCGAGACGCGGCGAATCCACCGCCGAAGTCGTCACGGCGACGCCGTTGACAGACAAACAGATTGAACAAATCAGCAAATCTTTGAAAAAGGCCATCGGGTCCGACGTCGCCATCGACGCCAAGGTCGACGCAAACCTTCTCGGCGGCATGATCGTAAAAATTGGATCGCGGATGGTCGACAGTTCGCTGCGGACGAAGCTCCAACAAATGCGCTTCGCCATGAAAGGGATTGGATAATGGATATCAAGCCGGCGGAAATTTCCGCCATTTTGAAAAAACAGATCGCCGATTTCGGCAGTGAAGCCGAGGTCGCCGAAGTCGGCCAGGTCCTGTCGGTCGGCGACGGCATCGCCCGCGTCCATGGACTGGACCAGGTTCAGGCCGGTGAAATGGTCGAATTTCCGGGCGGCATTAAGGGCATGGCGCTGAACCTGGAAACCGACAACGTCGGCATCGTGATTTTCGGCGACGACAGATACATCAAGGAAGGCGACACCGTTAAGCGGACCGGCACCATCGTCGACGTTCCCGTCGGCAAGGAATTGTTAGGCCGCGTCGTCGATGCGTTGGGCAACCCGATCGACGGCAAGGGTCCGATCAACACCACCGCCCGCCAGCGGATCGAGGTCAAGGCGCCGGGGATCATCCCGCGCAAGTCCGTGCACGAGCCGGTGCAGACCGGCATCAAGGCCATCGACAGCCTCATTCCCGTCGGCCGCGGCCAGCGTGAACTGATTATCGGCGATCGCCAGACCGGCAAGACCGCCGTCATCATCGACACCATCACCAACCAGCGCACCGTCAACGAAACCGGCGACGAGAGCGAAAAACTCTACTGCATTTACGTCGCCATCGGCCAGAAGCGCTCGACCGTGGCGCAGTTGGTCAAAACCCTGGAAGACTATGACGCGCTGAAATATTCCATCATCATCGCGTCCACCGCGTCGGAACCAGCGCCGTTGCAGTTTCTGGCGCCTTATACGGGCTGCACCATGGGCGAATTTTTCCGCGACAACGCCATGCATGCGGTGATCTTCTATGACGACCTGTCCAAGCACGCCGTTGCCTATCGCCAGATGTCGCTGTTGCTGCGCCGCCCGCCCGGACGCGAGGCCTATCCGGGTGACGTCTTCTACCTGCATTCGCGCCTGCTGGAACGCGCCGCCAAGATGAACGACGATCTGGGCGCGGGATCGCTGACGGCGCTGCCGGTCATCGAAACCCAGGCCGGCGACGTGTCCGCCTATATCCCGACCAACGTGATTTCCATTACCGACGGCCAGATCTTCCTGGAAACGGAACTGTTCTTCAAAGGCATCCGGCCCGCCGTGAACGTCGGCCTGTCGGTGTCGCGCGTCGGCTCCGCCGCACAGATCAAGGCGATGAAGCAGGTGGCCGGCTCGATCAAGCTGGAACTGGCCCAATACCGTGAAATGGCGGCGTTCGCCCAGTTTGCCTCGGACCTCGACCAGTCGACCCAGCAACTGCTGGCGCGCGGCGCGCGTCTGACCGAGCTTTTGAAACAGCCGCAGTATTCTCCGCTGCCGATTGAGGAACAGGTGATCGTCATCTTCGCCGGCGTGCGCGGCTATACGGACGGCGTCGAAATTTCCAAAGTCACCGATTTTGAGTCTCGGCTTCTCGAGGATGTGCGCTCCAAGGGCGCGGACATTCTCGACGCCATCCGCACGGAAAAGCAACTGAGCGAAAGCACCGAGACCAAGTTAACGAAATTCATGGAAGACTTCGCCAAGACCTACGCTTGAGGTAAGGCTTCAGGAACTCTCCTTCATGGCAAATCTTAAAGACCTCAAGGTTCGGATCAACAGCGTCAAATCGACGCAGAAGATCACGTCGGCCATGAAGATGGTGGCCGCCGCCAAATTGCGCCGGGCCCAGGAAGATGCGGAAGCCGCCCGGCCCTTTGCCAAGCGCATGGAGCGCATGGTCGCCGCCGTCGCCGACAGCATCGCCGACACCGAAGGCGCGCCGCCCCTGCTGGCCGGCACCGGCAGGACGGACACCCACCTGATCGTCGCCTGCACGGCGGACCGGGGGCTGTGCGGCGGGTTTAACAGCTCCATCGCCCGCAAAGTCCGCGAATTGGCGCTGCGCCTTAAGCGCGACGGCAAGACGGTGAAAATCCTGTGCGTCGGGCGCAAAGGCCGCGACAACCTGAAACGCGATTTCGCCGCCGACATCATCGACACCGTCGAAGGCATCGGCCGGCGCGGCGTCGAATATTCCGAAAGCGTCGCCGTGGCGGAACGGATCACCGCGCTGTTCGACGACGACGGGTTTGACACCTGCACCATCGTCTTCAACCACTTCCAGTCGGCGATGACCCAGATCCCGACGGCGCAACAACTGATTCCCTTCGACAGCGCCCCCCCCGGCGGCGAGGCGGCAAAAAACACCAAAGACCAGGGGCCCCAGCCGATTTTTATTTTCGAGCCCGATGAACAGGAAATCCTGGCCGAGTTGTTGCCCCGCAACATCGGCGTCCAGGTGTTCCAGGCGCTTCTCGAAAGCGCGGCATCGGAACACGGCTCGCGCATGACATCCATGGACAACGCGACACGCAACGCCGGCGAAATGATCGATAAACTGACGCTGACTTTCAACCGCACCCGTCAGGCTGCGATCACCCGTGAATTGATTGAGATTATCTCAGGCGCGGAAGCGCTTTAAGGAGCATCAG
>JAESSX010000035.1 GCA_016763915.1 Rhodospirillales bacterium | reverse complement strand
TCCGAAAAACTGCTCTCGCGTCTCTTGCAAATCAAAAAACGCGACGGGCTCGACGTCATCATTCCCTGCATCGATTTCGAGATCGAAAGATTCCTCGATCTGCGCGACGAGTTGACCCGCCACGGCATCCACACTGTCCTGCCGACCCGCAAGGCTTTGCATGCGCGGGCGAAGAAGAAACTGTTCTCGGCGAAGATGAGGGAATGCCGGGGGGGGCTGAAAATTCCCGGTGCCAGCGTATTGCGCAAGAAGTCGAGCTTGACCGAGGCCATCGAGACACACGGCTTTCCGCTGGTGATCAAGGGTGAGACCGCCGGTGTGCTGATCGCCAATAACTCAGATCAGGCCTTTGCCTTCGTCCGCGAGATGCGCGACGACGGTCATGAGGTATTGTTGGCCCAGGCCTTTGTGCGCGGAGATGAATTCGCCTATTCCGCCGTCTGCGGTCCCGACCATCGCGTCATTCAGGACGTCCTGATCAAAAAACTATGCCAAAGCGACAAGGGAAAAACCTGGGGCGCCATTAATGTCATTCATGCGGACCTGGTCGCCGCCTTGCGCGATTTCCTGCGCTCCATCGCCTGGACGGGGCCCGTCGAGATCGAAATGATCCGGGATGTGCGTGACGACAGCTTCACCTTGATCGAGGTGAATCCCCGTTTCCCCGCTTGGATATCCTATACTTGCGAATTGGGTATCAATTTGCCTTTGACGGCGCTGAATTTGGTGTTGGGCCGCGATTCCGGGCACGGAGCGCCGAACCGTGACCGGGTTTTCATGCGCAGTTGCCAAACCCTCCCGGTTGATTCCCTGGACTTTGCCACCATAGCGACATCGGGCGTCCTGAACCATGAGCGATAACAGAAAACCATATTCCCCGCCGAAACTGGAAAGCCATGAAGTGACGGTGATCGGCAAGCACCAGACCTTTGACATCACGACTTCCGATGAGTTCGAGGAACCCCACGACCTGAAGGCCTTGGTGGCCGAATACGGCTCGCCGCTGCTTATCCTTTCCGAGCAAACTCTGCGCGGCCAGTTCCGGTCTTTCCGCGACGCCTTTACGGCGCCGGGCCTGGAAACCCGCATCGCGTACTCCTACAAAACCAACTACCTGCCGGCGGTCTGCGCCATCCTGCACGACGAGGGCGCGCTCGCCGAGGTCGTCTCCGGTATGGAGTACGACCTCGCCCGCTCGCTCGGCGTTCCCGGCGAAGACATTGTGTTCAACGGCCCCTTCAAGCGGCCCGACGAGCTGCGCGCGGCGATCACCGATGGGGCGCTTGTGAACATCGATGGCTTTGACGAACTGAAAAGCATTTCGAAGATCGCATCGGGCTTGGGCAGGAAGGCGAGGGTCGGCCTGCGCGTCAACTTTCAATACGGCGCGGAACCCTGGACGAAGTTTGGCTTCAATGTCGAGAACGGCGACAGCCAACGGGCCCTCAAGATCATCGCCGGGGACGGAAATCTTGAATTCGAGGCCCTGCACAATCACTCCGGCACCTTCCTCGTCGATCCGAACGTCTATGACCAGGCGGCCAGTGTGATGATCGAAGAGGTGAAACGGGCCTGCAAACTGGGGTTGCGGGTGAAGGTGCTGGATTTCGGCGGCGGCTACCGCTCCGAAAACAAGTTGAAACCGATGTTCGACGACCCGAACGGTAATGCGTTCAAGGGAACATTCCTGACCCGTGTCGCGGAAGCGGTCTTGAACAAAGTCAGCAAGGCCAAGGATCTGTTCGAGGAACGGCCGGTCATCATCCTGGAACCGGGAAGAGCGGTCGTTGATTCATGCATGCGGCTGATGTCAACCGTCGTCGCCGCCAAGGTCCTCTCCAATAAGCGTCAATCCATCGTCATTGACGCCGGCGTCAACATCCTGCCGACCGCCTATTGGTATGACTACGACATGGTACAACCGCCCGACCCGGACGTCTCTCCAGCAGGAAAAATTCGGCCGACCACGGTGTTCGGACCGCTCTGCATGCAGATCGACGTCATCCGCGACAACGTGTTGCTGCCGCCCCTGAATGCCGGCGCGACGCTTTCAATTGCCAATGTCGGTGCCTACTGCCTGACTCAGTCGATGCAGTTCATTCAACCCCGCCCGGCCGTGGTCATGTTGACGAAGGACGGACCCCACTTGGTCCGCCGGGCCGAAACATGGCGCGACATCTTCGCCTTGGATTATGTTCCCGAACACATCCGAAACGCCGGTGGTACTTTCTAGGGTTTGGCTCACCGCCGTGCTGAAAAGCATGGCCCAGATCGCCTTTTCCAATCGGGCCGGCGATGGTGTCGTAATCGCCGCCGCCATCGCCTTTGTCGGCCCCTGGAATGCCCTGGGGGCGCTCGTCGGCGCGGCTCTCGGAACAACGGCCGGGCGTTTCCGCGGGCAAGGCGACCGGATTCTCTGGGGGGAAGGATTGTGTGGCGTCAATCCCGCGATCCTGGGAATCCTTTGGGGGGGCGTCTTGTCGCGTCAGGATGGGAAATCCCTGCTCTTCCTTTTTGCCGTGCTGGTCTGCGTGGCATTGGAGCAACCGGTTCGCAACCTGCTCGGACGTTGGGACCTGCCTGTTCTTGCCGTGCCGGCGTTGCTTTGCGGCTGGGGGTCGAGCATCGTCTTCGCGGCCTTCGGCGGTTCGTTCTGGCACAACTTCTCCAGCTTGCCGTTCGGCGATATGGGCGCCGCCGGTGCTATCGTGCTGGTCGCCGCCGTCGCCTGGTGGCGCGATCCTGGCGCCGCCGCGGCAACGCTTGTGGTGACGGCCGTGGTGGTCGCCGCGTCGGGCTAGATGACCGGCGGCGGGTGGGTCGGGCCAACGGGGCTTTGGGCCTTCTCCGTGGCGCCGGTGGTCTTTTATGTCTGCCTCGTGGTGCCGTCGGCGCGGCGCCGCCTCTGGCTCCTGTTCCTGGGCGGCGCGACGGTGGCGGGAATCTTGTGGTTCCTATGGAGCCTGCTCGTTCCCGTGTCTTTGGCGCCGCCGCTGATGATGCCGCTCATCGCCGGCATCTGGGCGGCCCTCATCGCCGTCCGCGCTTACGCCGGCCCGATGGCGACCGACCTGCATCTGTCCCGGGCCGTGCGGTTTCTGATGGATACCCACGGCAAAGGCGGCCGCGTCGTCGCCCTCACCGGGGCCGGCATCAGCACGCCTTCGGGCATACCCGACTACACCGCCGGGGCAATGATCGAGCCGGGCTACCAGGCCAGCGACCTGAGTTATGGGCGGTTCCTGGTTTCAAAGAGGATCCGCAGCGCCTATTGGGCATCCTGCGCGCGGTTCCGTGATCTGGTGGACAAGGCCGAACCCAATGCCGCCCATACCACGCTTGGGGCTTTTGCGGCTGCTGGGTGGATCGACGGCATCGTCACCCAAAACGTCGATGGACTTCACGGCGCAACGGGAGTCGTCGAACTTCACGGCAATATTCTCTCGGTCCGATGCACATCCTGCAGCGAGCTGGGGGGATGGCCCGACGACGGTGCATGGATCAACCGCGATGTGATCTGTCCGAGTTGCGGCGGTTTCCTGAAACCGGCCGTCATCGCCATGGGCGAGAACATCGACCCGCTGGTCTGGAGCGAGGCCGTGAAACTGATCGACGGTTGCGCCCTATTGCTGGCCGTCGCGACCCGCTTGGGGGTTTCGTCCGGGGCGACCCTTCTGGCCAAGGCCCGGCGGGCCGATGCGCCGACGATTTTCATCACCCAGGGCGGGATCACCGGCACCGTCCTCGACGGCGACGTCGTCGTGCAGGGGGATGCGGCGGAAATCCTGCGGACCCTGCAGAGGCTTTTCGCTATTCGCCCATCATGATCAAGCCACCTACAGCCGTTTCGGCTTGTAGACTTTCGGCGGGCGCATCGTGCATTGTCCGACACGCTTGCCTGTCGGGCGGTTTGGAACTGGCTCAAGGACCGAGATTGGTTCAATGAGCAAGCGCCGCCATCCGGCCAACCAGCCGCCATCACAGGTATTTTCTGATGGGCGGCCGGCAGAACGTTGATCACCTCGCGCGATTGGTCTCTGAGAACATCCAAGATCATGAGCACAAAGTGACAAAGATGGTTGCCGAAGTTGACGCGCTGACACGGCGGGTCAAATACCTTGAAGGCCGTCTTACCGAACTCAATAGCTATGTCATGTACCGGGACAACTACCCAACCTTGCTGACGTAGGTTTCTGCTATCATCAACAGGGAAGGCCCTGCCGCAAGGTGGGGTCTTTTTTGCGCCAGAGAAGAAAAAACTGCCCCATTCGAACCACTGGTAGGGGCCAACTACCCTACAACTCACAGTAATTAATTTACCGCTACATAAATTGGAATAAGGGAGGTAAGGTTTTCATGGAAT
>JAESSX010000034.1 GCA_016763915.1 Rhodospirillales bacterium | reverse complement strand
TTACGAACGCAAGTACGGCGGCCCCGACGAGGCCGACCATGCGGCCCGGCAATTAATTCGGAAATGCGCCGGTCAGGTCCTACTCGGGCTTCTGACGGGGCGACCCCGGAAAGTCATCACCAACGTCGCCAAGGCCAGGGCGGCGTATTCGTTTCTCAAGGGCGGCGCGCCCTGGGGGCGTGGATCAGCTTAGGCCCCGGGAGCCCATTTCCAGAAACTTCTCGCGCCGAAGGGTTTTCAAAGCCGCCCCGTCAATGCCCGAGAAGTCGTCCAGCGCGTCCTCGATGGCTGAGCCGACGGTATCAATCGCCGCTTGGCGGTTTCGGTGCGCACCGCCGAGGGGCTCGGGAATGATGGTGTCAATCACGCCCAGTTCCAGCAGGTCCCCGGCCGTCAGTTTCAGGGCCTCGGCGGCTTCTTCGGCCTTGGTGCCGTCACGCCACAGGATCGAGGCGCAGCCTTCCGGGGAAATGACCGAATAAATGGCGTGCTCCTGCATCAGAATCTTATTGGCGGCGGCCAGGGCCATGGCGCCGCCGGAACCGCCCTCTCCGATAATGACGCAGACCAGGGGCACCGTGAGGCCGATGCAGGTTTCAATACTGCGCGCGACGGCTTCGGCCTGGCCGCGCGCCTCGGCATCGACACCGGGATAGGCGCCAGGCGTGTCGACCAACGTAATAACCGGCAGCCGGAAACTGTCCGCCAGTTTCATCAGCCGTTTCGCCTTACGGTAGCCTTCGGGCCGGGCCATGCCGAAGTTGTGCTTCAGGCGGCCGTCGGTGCCGAAGCCTTTTTCATTGCCGATGACAACCACCGACGTCCCCCGGAACCGGCCAAGTCCGCCGATCACCGCCGGGTCTTCGGCAAACTGCCGGTCGCCGGCCAAATGCGTGAAATCCTCGATCAGGCCGCCGATGTAATCCGCCGCATGGGGCCGGTCGTGATGACGCGCCACTTGCGTCTTCTGCCACGGTGTCAGTTTCGAATAGGCCTGGACCAGAAGCTTTTCGACCTTGCCCTGGAGCCTTCCGACTTCGTCGGCAATATTGACGTCGCCGGAACCCGACAGATGCCGAAGTTCCTCGATCTTGCCTTCCAGTTGCGCGATGGGTTTTTCGAATTCTAAATAATTATGCATGGCGACTTCTGTAACACAGTATGAACGGGCGCAAAAGCAAAGGGCGGCAGGAAATTCCGGCCGCCCCGTACCCTGATATAAGCCTATTGCCTGATTAAGAAAAGAGCCCTTAACCGGCGGCTTTGATCTGCTCGGCTTTCTGCACCATCACCTCGGCCTGCTTGATCGAGGCGATGTCGATCAGGCGGCCGTCGAGCGCGACCGCGCCCTTGCCTTCCTTCTGGGCCTGTTCCATGGCCTGGATAATGCGCTGGGCCTTGGTTACGTCTTCCTCGCTGGGGCTGAACACGTCGTTGGCCAGTTCGACCTGGCTCGGATGGATCGCCCACTTGCCTTCACAGCCGAGCGTCGCCGACCGGTCGGCCTGCGCTTTGTAACCGTCGGGGTCTGAAAAATCGCCGAACGGGCCGTCGATGGGACGCAACCCGTACTTGCGCGCGGCAATGACCATTTTAGAGACCGGGTAATGCCACATGTCGCCCCAATGAACGTCGCGATTGCCGTTCTCGTCCGGATCAGTGAGAACATTATAGTCCTTGTTCGGGCCGCCGATGACCGTGGTCCGGGCCTTGGTCGACGCGGCATAATCGGCGACACCGAAATGCAGCGACTCGTTGCGTTTCGACGCGCCGGCGATTTCATCGACGTTGGCCATGCCGAGCGCCGTTTCGATGATCATCTCGAACCCGATGCGTTTTTCCAGTTTCATGTTGTCTTCGATCTGGGTGACCAGCATGTCCAGGGCATAGATGTCGGCGGCGGTGCCGGCCTTGGGAATCATGATCATGTCAAGGTGCTGGCCCGCCTGTTCAATAATATCGACAACATCGCGATACATATAATGAGTGTCGAGACCGTTAATCCGGATGGAAATGGTCCGCCCGCCCCAATCCAGGTCGTTGAGCGCCTCGATGATGTTTTTGCGGGCCGCGACCTTGTCGTCCGGGGCGACGGCGTCTTCGAGGTCGAGAAAGATCACGTCGGCGGAACTGCCGGCGGCTTTTTCGAGGAATTTCGGGTTCGACCCCGGAACGGCCAGTTCAGAGCGATTGAGCCGGGCGGTGCATTGCTCGACAATAGTAAAACTCATGGGTGTCTCCTTGTTTTTTTCCAATTCAGTCGGGAATTTTTTAGTTCATTGGAAATTACTGTCTCCCATTCATCTGGGGAGAGTCAATGTTTTTGTGCATCTGCGAACAGGTAAAAAACGAGGCTATGCAAGGGTAAACACCCTGATTATTTTGCACTGCAACAGAACGCAACTATGGAATTGCCGAAACCTTTCAACAATGTGTTACAACCCCTCGTTCATTAACCTACTTATTTATAAGGAACTCTTTTTATGAGCGACAAGCCTGTCATCCTGGTCACCCGGAAACTTCCCGATGCTGTCGAATCCAGGCTTGTCAGCGATTACGACGTCCGCCTTAATCCCGATGACATTCTTTTCTCGAAGGATGATTTGATCGAACGCGCGCGGGGCGTCCAGGGGATTTTACCCTGCCACACGGAACATTTTACCGCCGACGTGATCGAGCGCTTGCCGCAAGAGGTGAAAATCATCGCCAACTTTTCCGTCGGCGTGGACCATGTCGACCTGGCGGCGGCCGGCAAAAAAGGCATCGTCGTCACCAATACCCCCGATGTGCTGTCCGACGCCACCGCCGAAATCGCCATATTGCTGATGCTGGGCGCCGCCCGGCGGGCCGGCGAAGGCGAGGCCCTGGTCCGCACCCGGTCCTGGAAAGACTGGAGTCCCAGTTTCATGGTCGGCGTTCAGGTCACCGGCAAGCGGTTCGGCATTGTCGGCATGGGCCGGGTCGGACAGGTGGTGGCGGACCGGGCCCGCTGTTTCGGCATGGAGATTCATTACCACAATCGCAGCAGGTTGGCCCCGGAACTGGAGAAAGGCGCGGTCTATCACGAAACCCTGGACGATTTGCTCCCCCTTTGCCAAATCCTCTCCCTCAACTGCCCGAATACGCCCGATACGGTCGGATTGATGAACGCGGACCGCATCAGCCGGCTGCCCGATGGCGCCATCGTCATCAACACCGCGCGCGGCGTTGTCATCGATGACGATGCCCTGATCGAGGCATTGCAATCGGGCAAGCTGGCGGCGGCGGGACTGGACGTCTTCAATAACGAGCCCGACATTCACCCCAGGTACCGGGATTTGAAAAATACCTTCCTGTTGCCCCATATCGGCAGCGCCACCATAGAGACCCGCGACGCCATGGGGTTTCGGGCGCTCGATAATCTTGATGCCTTTTTCAAGGGCGGGGAACCGGGCGACCGGGTGGCCTGAGATCCTTTGGTTGATACCAAGGAGCGGTTAAATCTTGCTGACGTCTATCAGGCCATGCTTGATGGCGTAGCGGGTCAGCCCGGCGGTTGAATCGACGGCCAGTTTCTTTTTCACGTTCCGCCGATGGGTTTCGACGGTGCGCAGGCTGATGTCCAGTTCACGGGCAATCAGTTTGTTGCTTTTACCCTCGGCAACCAGCGATAAAACCTTCTGCTCCCTTGGGGTCAGGGGGCCTTGCGTCCCGTCGTCCAGGTTGGAAAGAAGGATTTCGGAGACCCCGGAGCTGAAGTAGGTTCCGCCATTGTTGACGGCTTCGATGGCAATGACGATTTCCTTCGAGGATACGTCCTTCAATACATACCCGCGCGCACCATACTGAATGGCCCGGGAGATATATTCCCGGCTGTCATGCATGCTGAGGACCAGCAACTTGATGTCCGGCAACTGTTCCTTGAAAAGGATCGCCGCGTCCAAGCCGTT
>JAESSX010000326.1 GCA_016763915.1 Rhodospirillales bacterium | reverse complement strand
TGCAGCTGCCTTTCCGCCTGTTTGCGCTCGGTAATGTCCATGGATACGGTGACCACCCGTGACGCGGCTCCGGCTTGGTCCTTTATCGGCACCTTGATTGTCACGAAGTTGCGCGAAATGCCATTCAAATCCAACCAGCTTTCTTCGTAGCTTTCCTTAGCCGTATTCGTCGTAAGAACCTCGGCATCAATGGCTTCCGTGCGCCCGCCAAAATCGGCGCCAACGATTTCGGAAGCCGTCATGCCAACAGCGGCCTCCTGCGAAATGCCGTATAGGTCCGCCTGGTAATGATTCATGAAGACGTAACGCGATTGGCGGTCTTTGACGTTGATCATCGCCGGAACGGCGTCGATCACCTTTTGCAACTCTTCGCGGCTCTCCTTTAACGCTTCCTCCGCTTTCTGCGCCTCATTATAAGCCCTGATGGCTCTGTCCGCCCTGTCATTGATGGAACTTACGACCTGGTCCAGCTCGTCCACCTGGCGGCCATCGGCTGAGCCGCGGTTCAGCCGCAAAGGCTCAAAGGCGCGGTCCAGGGGAATTTTAGATACGAATTCGCCAATATGCACGAGATGCCGGGTTACGACGAAGTGAAAAATAAATAGCATGAGGCCCGCCACCAAAGCGGTCTTGATGGCGTTGCTGACAAGGATCACGACGGCGCGTTCGACAATACGGGAATACACCGAGTCCAGGTTTGCGACGACTTTCAGGGCTCCAATGTCGAGTAGCCGGCCCCGGTGCCGATGGGTCAGCCTGTAGGTCATGGAAACGATGTTTTCGCTCGTGATCCGCCCGACCGAAGTTACCGTTCCGGGCTCGTCTACACTCACGTATTCGATGTCCGGCAGATTTGATATTCCATCGAGCAACGCCCGTAGTTTGTCATTATCGCTGGCCCAGACGGTCAATTGGATGGTTTTCAGGTGGACGTTTCTAATCTGTTCAAAACCCGTATCAATGGTTTTGATGTCGGACTGATAATCCCGATAGAGCTGAAAAACCGTAAGGAAGAGCGTGATCGCGGAACTGCACAACACGATGTAAAAGATAAGCCGCCGCGACAACGGCGAGCGGGTCGTTGTGTTCATGTTCGACACCCCATCATTCCGTCATTCCCAGCCCCGCTTTGACTTTCCTGTATTCGGCATCGTAGAGGCCCTCCGCCTTTATGGCGGCGAGAGCGGAACTGATCTTCGAGGCAAGGGCCTGGTGTCTTTTGTTGAGGTATATGAACATTCCCCTGACCGCCAGGGGCGGAGACGAATCCATGACGCCGGCAAGCTTGCGGCGGCGAATGATCTCGAGCCCCATCAGCCGTGAATAGAGGATGACATCCACGCGCCTCTTTTCGAGCATCGTAAAAAGCTGCTCGGCATCCCGCGCAAGAATAACCAGCGTTCCATTCGGCGTGTTTTTCTCGAGAATTTTCCAGCCCTTGATGAACCCGACGTAATAGTTCCTGAGACTGCCCCATCCATCGACCCTGACGGCAGGATCATTGGCAAAGGCGACGAAGGTCATATCGACGAGTTTCTCCGGAACCTGCACCAGGTTCGGATACAGCTTTTCCATTCCGGAAACGCGCAGGAAATCCCCGTCGTCGATGCCTGCATTGGCGTTGCTTAGGCCGCGTTCCGCCGGCAGTTTAATGAGCGAGAGTTTGATGCCATTCCGCCTGAACGCTTCTTTGCCGATCACATCAAGAAAACCCGTTCCTTGATCATTTGTCAGTGGTGAGGCGCCGACGTTATTAAGCACCAGGGTTTCCGCCGAGACGTCGGTGGCCTGCGCTAAGGAAAACAAGGTGGATACCACCAATGTGAATAGCGGTCTTGGCATGGACAAGCTCAAAAATAATTACAAACGGAAAAACCCTTCATCCCACGCATACTTGTCGATACAATTTGGTCGGGTATAGACCCGGAAGTCCTTTATCGACCCCCTACAGGCTAACGGATATATGTGACGGAGATATGTCGATAGATTTCAATATATGTCATTGTTAACGTATGATCATTGCTCCCTGAAGACGGGAAAAACGCATCAACAAATTTGGTCTTTCCTCCCCCATTTTCGGCGAATCCGCCCGTCGCCAATATTTTCGATTACCCTTCGCCACGACTTGGACTCCGGCCCGCCGGCGCATTCAAAACCCACAAACTCCTAGGGGTTGACGCGAGGCCCTGAACAGCCCATATCCCTTCCAATCGTTAACGAAATACTTAAAGGACTTGCCCGATGGCCATGCAAGCGGACGAAATCGAACGCCTGATCAAGGAAGGCCTGCCCGACGCCCAGGTCTCCATCCAGGACCTGCGCGGCGACGGCGATCATTACGCGGCGCAGGTGGTGTCGGCCGAATTCTCCGGCAAATCCCGCGTTCAGCAGCATCAACTGGTGTACCGCGCGCTGCAGGGCCGCATGGGCAACGAACTACACGCACTGCAATTGCAGACCAACGCGCCGGGCGAGGCCTAGGCAAACTTAAACATAAGGACAGACCATGAGCGACAACCCCGCATTCGACCGCATTCAAAACGAAATCGACAGCAATTCCGTCGTCCTGTTCATGAAGGGCAACCCGATGTTTCCGCAATGCGGTTTTTCCGCCGCGATTGTCCAGGCGCTGACCATGATGGAAGTCAAATTCAAGGGCGTCGACGTGCTGGCCGACGATGAAATCCGCCAGGGCATCAAGGACTTCTCGTCGTGGCCGACTATTCCGCAGTTATACCTTAAGGGTGAGTTCGTCGGCGGCTGCGACATCGTACGCGAAATGCACGAATCCGGCGAATTGCAGAAGTTGTTCGACGACAAGGGCATCGAACGCGCCTCCTGATCGCAACAAGACCTTAAAAACGACAAGGGCGTGTAAAACGCCTTTTGAGAGCCCCGCTCCACGTTTCCCAGGGAGCTCTTGAGGGAGGGGACCGCTTCGGCGGTCCTTTCTTTGTTTCGGGGCCTTATCATCACTCCTTGGTATTACAACCCCCGGCGCGCCACCGGCATGCGCCGGCCCACCGCGACCACGCCGACGACCGCGACGGCGAAGATCAGGGTCACCCGGTCGATGTCCTCCCCCAGCAACAGCGCCGACGCCGCCAGCGTCATGAAAAGCTGCAACAACTGGACCTGGCCGACGCGGGCGATGCCGCCCAGCGCCATGCCCCGGTTCCAGGCGAAAAAGCCGAACAACTGGCTGAACAGGGCGACATAGAGAAACCCGCCCCACACCGGCCAGGGGGCCTGCCAATCGACGTCGGGCAGCACCCACAATACCGGCGGTACGATAAACGGCAGCGATCCGAGCAGCACCCAGCAGATCACCTGCCAGCCCCCCAATGATCGCGACAGATCGCCGCTCAGGGCATAACCGGTGCCGGCGCACGCGGCCGCCGCCAGCAGCCACAGGTCCGCCGCCTGCAAATCGCCGCCGCCTTTGATCGTGGCGAACCCGATGACCAGCGCGCTGCCCAGCAACGCCACCGCCCAGAACCCCGGGCTCGGCCTTTCCGCACAAATCAGCGCCGCCGCCGCCGTCGTCGCCAACGGCAGCACGCCCAGCACGATGCCGCCGTGGGCCGCCGGAACCATTTTCATGGCGATGGTCATGAACAGGGGAAAGCCGAGCACGAGGCACAGCGCGACTAAGACCAGCCGGCCCCACAGCCGCCGGGGCGGCACGGACTGCCGGGTGGCGGCAAGGATCACCGCCGCCACCGCCGCGGCGACGACGGCGCGCCCAAGACCGACGAACACGGTATCCAGCCCGCCGAGGACGGCGATCCGCGTCGCCGGCAGGGTGACGGAAAAGATGGCGACGCCGATGACGCCTAAAAGCATGCCCTTGATTTCGTCACTCACAGGCGTTTACCAACACAACAAAAAAGGGCCGCATCGTTTCCGACACGGCCCCTTCTGTATAAGGCATCGCAAATCTAGCGCGAATAGAATTCGATCACCAGGTTCGGTTCCATGGTCACCGGATAGGGCACGTCGCCCAGTTTCGGCGTCTGCAGGAAGGTGCCCTGCATCTTCTTGAGGTTGACGTCGATGTAGTCCGGCACATCGCGCTCGGGGCTTTCGATGGCCAACAGCACCAGCGGCAGCTGGCGGGATTTTTCCCGCACCTCGATGACATCGCCTTCGTTGACCAGATAGCTCGGGATGTTGACCCGCTTGCCGTTGACCTTGATGTGGCCGTGGTTGACGAACTGGCGCGCCGAAAACACGGTGGGCACGAATTTCATGCGATAGATGACGGCGTCGAGGCGGCGCTCCAGAATCCCAATCAGGTTTTCAGAGGTGTCGCCGCGCCTGCGCACCGCTTCCTTGTAATACCGGCGGAACTGCTTTTCCGTGATATTGCCGTAATACCCTTTGAGTTTCTGTTTCGCCATCAACTGGATGCCGAAGTCGGACGGCTTGCGGCCGCGCCGCT
>JAESSX010000325.1 GCA_016763915.1 Rhodospirillales bacterium | reverse complement strand
GCGCTGGAAGGGCGCCGGTCCAAGGGCAAGATGCTGTTGGTGGTGGCCGGGGAATAGGCCGCCCTGGCCTCACCCCGGCCTTCGGAAACATGAATCCAGGCGGACAAAAGGGTTAAAATTTTTGCCCGAATCATATAAAATGATCCCGCAAACAGAAGTGACAGAGGAAAGTCTGAAAACACCGTTATGACGAGCGGTTTCGACAAGAGGATTTTCAAAACCAACGAATATCTACTCAAGGAAGGCACCCCCTCCGAAGCCGCTTTTTTGATCTCCAGCGGCAAGGTCGCGGTACGCAAGGGCGAGCTGGGCCAAAACCCGCAAACCCTGGCCATCCTCGGAAAGGGGGCGGTGGTCGGTGAAATGTCGCTGTTCGATGACCTTCCGCCTATCGCCAGCGCCATCGCCCTGGAAGAAACCACGGCCAGCGCCATTTCGCGCGAAGAATTCCAACGCCGGGTCGGCAGCATGGACCCGGTGATGCGCGGGATTTTCAAGATCATGATCGGGAGAATTCGTGCGATGGCGGAAAAGGTCGAGGGCAAGCCGGCGGAAGTCAACTGGTCGGACTGGAAGAAATAACCTTTTCCGGTAACGCTTCTTTGGTCAGCGGCCTGCGTTCCGCCGGCAGCATGACGCTGAGCCCGATGGTCAGGATGAAGCCGCGATAGATGATCAGAAAGACGGCGCCGCCGTTCTCGCCTGCCTGATAAGGGAATTTCCAGATATTTCCCAAAGCGACGGCGGACCCGGCGGCGGCCGGAATGAATCCCAATCGGGTGCCGAAACGTCCCCTCTCTTTAGAAGGCCTTTAGAATAGCGCCCTTCGGATCAAATTTAAACCGATCAGGAGCAACATCACCAACATCACCTTGCGGAAGGAGTCCTGATCGATGCGGTCACGGATGGCCTCGCCGATGCGGATGCCGATCATGCCGGGGATGCAGGCATAGGCCGACAGGTAGATGACATCGCCGGAAAAGATGCCGTTGCGCCAGTAGGCGATCGCCAGCGGCAGCGAAAACGCGAACCATGCCAACCCGACGGTCCGCACGAAGGTGTCCTTGGGGAGTTTCAGCATGACGAAATACATGGTCATGGGCGGCCCCCAGATGGTCGAGATTCCCCCCAACATCCCGCCCATGGCCCCAGCCACCGGCCCGGCCCATTTTTCCGTCCCGGGCCTGAGCGGCGGCATGTTGGGATGGGCTAGGCTGATCCCGGAAAAGGCGGCGACGCAGGCGCCCAATACGGCAAACAAAATCGTCGAGTCCATGGCGACGATCAACTCGGCGCCGATGAACAGAAATACCAGGCCCGTGACGATCATCGGCCAGAACCGCTTCCAGGGTTCGCGCATGTTGCCGAGGCGCCCCGATTGCCACAGGTTGGTGACCATGATCGGCATCACCAGGATTCCCAGCACCGTCAGCGGCGGCAGGAAATTGAGCAGGATGGCGATGGCCACCATGGGCAGGCCCAGGGCGACGACGCCCTTGACTATACCGCCGACGATCAGCGCCGCCGTCAGGACGGCGATCAGAGGCCATTCCAGTCCGAACATCCCTGGTATCAGCCTCCCCCGGAAAACACGGCGGTGGCCAGGGCGCAAAGGTCGTCGGCGGGTTTCAGCGCCGGCGCGCCGGCCTCCAGCACTACCGAACCGGTGGCGACGGCAAGGGGAGAGGCGAAAATCCCCTGCTCAGGCTTGAGGAAGCCGTTCATTTCTCCGGCGTTGTCGATCAGGGTGCGGGCGACACAGGCTTCCATCCAGCATCCGGCGTCGCTGGCGACCCCGTTGCCGAGGACGGGGGTCATGCCGCGGTCGCGGATTTGCGCCAGTCCGTCGGCCAGCGCCCCCAACCCGCCCGCCTTCATCAGTTTCAGTTTGATATAGGCCGCAGCCCCCAGGTCGGCGGCGCGGTCGATGTCGTCGGGCCCGTAAATAGATTCATCCAGCATCATCGGCACGCCGGCGGCCTCGGCCACGGCGACGGCCGCCGCCCAGTCGTCGGCAGGGCAGGGTTGTTCGAGCAATTCGATCCCGGCGGGGTCGAGGCGTGCGCAAAACCGGAGCGCGTCGTCGAGCTTGAATCCCTGGTTGCCGTCGAGCCGGATCAGCGCACGGCCGCGAAGATGGCTCTGGATGAAACGGACCCGCGCCAGGTCCGCCTCGACATCGAATCCGACCTTGACCTTGAGCGTGCCGTAGCCTTCCGCCAGCCGGGCGTCGATCTCGTGGGGGATGGCGTCTTCGCCGGTGGCGTTGACGATGGCCAGCAGCGGCACCGCCGTGGCCGCGGGCACGCCGAGCAGGGGGTGGCCGTCGAGCATCTCCAGCGCCGTCATCACCGCCGTCGAGGTGAAGGGGGTGGCGGCGTGTTCGGCCCGGATGACCGGCACGGCGTCACCGGCCTCCAGGCCGGTAATTCGTTGTGCCAGGGCACACGCGACGGCCCAGCTGTCGTCGATGGTCTCAGCCGTATAACCGGTCAGGATTGTGGCTTCGCCGAACCCCTCGTTGCCGTCTTCATCGCGGGCGACGCAGAGAATGGTGTCGAAAGCCCGGATTTCTCCCAGCGCCAGTTTGTAGGGTTGGTGAAGGGGCAGACAGAACCGGTACAGGGTAATCGACGTGATCAACATAAATGATTTTATGCACAAGGCGCGTGCTTGGAACACCCTTAAAAAACCTTTTATACTCAAACCCATGCAGGAAACACTTGTCGTATCGATCTGGCGCGGAGGGGAAGACGGGGAATTCGTCGACTACGACGTTCCGAGGCTTGAAAACCAGACGGTTCTGGACGTGGTTACCTACGTCCAGCGCAGGCTGGACCCGGGTTTAAGCTATCGATTCGCGTGCCGGGTCGGCATGTGCGGGTCGTGCGCCATGACCGTCAACGGCCGCCCGCGCTGGACCTGCCGCACCCACGTCGCCCGGGTCGCCACCTCCGGCCGGCTCGAAATCGCGCCCTTGAAGAACCTACCGGTCATCAAGGACCTCACGGTCGACATGAGGGATTTTTTCGCCAAGGGCGCCCGGGCCGGCGGCGTCTTCAGGCCGACCAGCAGCCGCGCCGACGATTTCGCCCGGATCCCTCCGGCGGACCCGAAGCGCCGGGTCGCCGACGACGGGATCGAGTGCATCGGCTGCG
>JAESSX010000324.1 GCA_016763915.1 Rhodospirillales bacterium | reverse complement strand
GGCCAAACGGCTGGTCGATTACGGCTTCCATTCGCCGACCATGTCGTTTCCGGTCGCCGACTCGCTGATGATCGAGCCGACGGAAAGCGAATCGAAACGCGAGGTGGTCCGTTTCTGCGACGCCATGATCGCCATCCGCGCCGAGATCCAGGCCGTCGAGGACGGCGCCATGGACGCCCACGACAACCCGCTGGTCAACGCGCCGCACACCCACCACCTGCTGCTCGCCGACGACTGGCTGCACCCCTATTCGCGCGAGCAGGCGTTCTTCCCGTTGAAGCAACTGCACGAGGACAAATACTGGCCCCCCGTCGGCCGCATCGACAACGTCGCCGGCGACCGCAATCTGGTCTGTAGCTGCCCGCCGATGGAGGCCTACGCCGAGGCGGCGGAGTAAAGGGTTTCCACAAAGAGCCGAAGGCCAGTTAAAGCAAAGGCCGGTCCGGCCGTTCGGCGCATTCCTCGCACGCCGGGTCCTAGCACCTTTCTTCCAGCCACTCGTTACAGTCATGGCAGAAATAGGCGTCATACAGATCGGCGTAGCCGACGGGCTGGCCCTCAAGCCCCAGGTTTGAGCGTAGGCGTCCAGCAAAGCCGTGCTCATGATCTGATGACGATCCGGTGGCGCGCAACGGGCCAGCATGTGCTCTTCGAAGCCGCTATGGGACCCAGGCCGGCCGGAAAGGCCGCAAGGGCTCGAAACCCTCAGGGATAAAGGCAAATACCGAAAAGATCACGGCTACTAATCGATGCATGAACTATTCCCCTGCCCAAAAAAATACCGATCCGGAACGATCCGGATCGCAAATACAATTCCCTGGACGAATAAATATAGGAAAAGTCGCTTCTTGGCTGAGGCTGTTGAAAAACTCCGGGCAGAAGCCGTTCAAAGGGTCCGCTTATGACCCTTGGCGGATATTTGAATATTTGCTCAAGTCGGTGACGTCTGGCGTCACGGCTTCGCTGAGGTGACTTTTGAGCGATAGAAGCCGGCGAAGTTTCCCCGGCCTCTTATGGGTGAGCGCACTTGCATCACCCAGGTTCGAGACCGGGGAAATTCTAATATTCGCCGATTATTTCTTCAGTTGCGGCTGGTCCAGGTAACGAATGCCGCCGACCCTGTTGGCCAACGGGTTGATGTACTGGTAACCCTGAGATTCAAGCAGGGCTATTTCGGGAAAACCCGCCGGCACGACAGTGACAAAACCGTGGAAATCATCCGCTTTGTAACCGGCGGCCTTCAAGGCATTGTTGCACATGCGGAATTCGACGCCCTTATCCGCCAGGCTCTTCATCTTATCGACGATGCCCTGGTACTTGAGGTAATTTTCCTTGGCAAACGCACGAAGCTCCGGTCCGTGCGTAACAACCACCATTTTCCCCTTGAGGGCGGCCCCGGTTTTGGAGACGAAGGAAAAAAGAACGTTGAGATCCTGGGGGTTCATGTAATTCGCGTCAAAGACGGCGTTGAGTTTCGGAAACGAATGCATGTCGGACTTTGAAGTCCCATAAGGCGACAATTCACTTGCTGCAAAGGCAGAGAACCCAGACCCCATCACCAGCACGGCAACGATAGCTAAAATTCGTGAAATTTTCATTATTACTCCCAAAAATTCCTGAGCTGCCCGGACAATCCAAACGCTCAGGTGTGAAATACTATGGACACCCATAAGTCTTTCTCTTCAAGGGATATTTTAGACATCCGCAGCTGGTAGCTGGTATTTCGTAATTTAGCCTGTAGTGAATGTCCGCTTTTGGCTATTAGCGGACCTTAGGCTGGGCTGTGATTTACGTCCGCTTCGCCCCCAAAAGCGGACATCGGATAATTAACCGCCGTTGGCCAATTAATCGCTTTTAACGTAGCAGTTACGATTAGCGTCGGTTAGCCTGGGGCAAACGCGACTACTTTTTTTTCTTGGTGGCCGCTTTCTCGGCGGCGGCTTTCTCGGCGGCTATCTTGTCCTCCGCCTCTTTGGCAAGGCGGAGGGCCTTCAGACTCGCCACATGTTCCACCCTCTTCTGACTTGCGTTATCCCTTTCATTACGAGCCTGCTTGTCCTTCTTCTGAGTTGCAGCGAACTGCTCCTCGGCCCTCGACTTAACTAACTTCATCATTGGGGTAACACCCTGTTTATAATTTGAGACAACGAGGTCGGAAATATCGCCCCGGAGTGCAGCCGGCCTTTCCGGAAGCGTAAAGACAAATGCGCACTCCCTTAACACCTTATACCGCATCACCGGATTGTCCGCCATCGGCTATTAGCGGACTCTTTCCGGAACGGTGAATTACGTCCGCTTTGCCCCTGATAAGCGGACATAGCCTTGAGCGGCCATTTCCCGGTTCTATATACCGGCAGCAACGGCATGCCCGCCGCCGACAGCAATCTGGTCTGCTCTTGTCCGTTGATGGAGGCTTATGCGGAGGCGGCGGCGCTTCTTATCAGCCAGGGCAGGCAGAAATTAAGCAAACCGGCCCTTTATTTCTTATGTTCCGCCATCTTCTTAAGTTTTACCCAAGGCTTGATGGATTTCCGAAATTTGCTTTTGTATGTTTTCGGTGCGCTTCTCGTGCTTCGACATGGATAGGGCCTGATTAAACATCTCTAACGCCTCTTCGTACCGGCCATTTTCTTTAAAGCAGTATCCCAAAGCGTAAACAGCATTATGAGGTTCAAACTCCTCCGCCAGAAGCCTGGAGTAATAGGCGATGGCAATCTCCTGATCTTCGCGGTAAATTTTCCAGGCTGAATCAAGATATGGGAAACTGAGTGCTACACGGCAGGCATCCTCAATTTTCCCACTGCGGGCGAAACCAGCAATTGCAGCATTCAACGCCCTAGGATCTCGGAATCTCTGCCTTGCGTACCAGGCCAGGAGTTCTTCGGCGTCTAAATGCTGTGACAGTAGACTGTAAATGGCGGCGTAATAGCCTTCGCCGATAAATATTTCCGCATCCAAAAAAAATTTCGTTAATCGGTCTGCGTCGTCAGGATGCTTAATTTTTTTTGCAAGCGACGACATGGTGACCTCGTCGGGCCGGACCCCCGCCTCGCGTATGGCGTCGAACCAAACCGTCGCGGTCTCAAGGTCGGGCGAGAGGTTGATGAGGGTGCTGTAGGTGACCTCGTTGGGTCGGACCCCCGCCTCGCGCATGGCGTCGAACCAAACCGTCGCGGCCTCAAGGTCGGGCGAGAGGTTGATGAGGGTGCTGTAGGTGAACTCGTCGGGCCGGACCCCCGCCTCGCGCATGGCGTCGAACCAAACCTTCGCGGTCTCAAGGTCGGGCGAGAGTTTGATGAGGGTGTTGTAGGTGACCTCGTCGGGCCGGACCCCCGCCTCACGCATGGCGTCGAACCACCCCGTCGCGGTCTCATGGTCGGGCGAGAGGTTGATGTGAGTGTTGTAAGTGACCTCGTTGGGCCGGACCCCCGCCTCGCGCATGGCGTCAAACCAAACCGTCGCGGTCTCAAGGTCGGGCGAGAGGTTGATGAGGGTGCTATAGGTGACCTCGTTGGGCCGGACCCCCGCCTCGACCATGGCGTCGAACCAAACCGTCGCGGTCTTAATGTCGGGCGAGAGGTTGATGAGGATAGAGTAGGTGAACTCGTCAGGCACCAAACCCTTATCCTTGAGGCGGTCAAACCAGTCAACCGCATCCTCGTAAGTTCCGGATTTGTTGATCAGGTTATTGTAGGCCGGCAAGGTGGGTGGCACGCCTAAGCGGGTCATGCGCTCAACGACGTCATCCCGCATTTCCTTGTTTGGAGCGGAATGAAGCAGTTTGGACATTTGTGCATAGACATCCGCTGATCCGGCTATTTCAGCCGGTGAGAGCATCTCCCGATCGGGGGTCGCCTCGCTCCCGGCGGCAATGGTATCGCCGACGATCGTTAAGATATTGCGTGCTTCAACCGTTCGACCGATGAGGTGCAGATATCGGACATAAGGCGCGTAGGCACCCGGATTGTCCTCAAGTTTAAGATCCTCTACGAAATCGTCCTGTATTTCGCCGACCGAGTAGATTTGGAAATTTTCTTCTTGTTTTGTGGAATCATCTATCTCAACACTTTCAGTGGCAAACGCCCTGGATATCTTTTCGTTTATAGT
>JAESSX010000323.1 GCA_016763915.1 Rhodospirillales bacterium | reverse complement strand
TTCATTTTGCTTTCGCCGTGCAGGCGCGGGCCGCGTGAGGACGGAAGCGTATCAAAGGGAATCTTGGCGCGCATTATGCCGGCGGGAAAATGGCTCCAGATTTCGGAGATGCCAGCGATTCGCCGGACCAGCCGCCCTGGAACGGCGCTGAAATTGCCGATGGAAATCGGCATTCCGGTCAACATCCGGTAGAGGGATTTATAGAGCCCGTAAAATATCTTGAAGGTCCTGTGATTGGCTCGGCGGGTTCGTTCGGCGAAAATAACTTTGGAATTGGTTTCGCCGGCGCGCTCGACTAGTTGGGGTACGTATTCCGGCAGGTCCTCCATATCGGAATCCATGATCACCAAATAATCGCAGGGCATTTCCTTGGCGATATAGCCAAGGCCGATGGCGATCGCGCGCTGGTTGCCCATGTTGCGGGTCAGGGTGACGGCGGTGACCTGGCTTATGGCGTCATAGTCCTGGGATATTGAGGCCGTGTCGTCGGTCGGGAACGAGGACCCGTCATCGATAACGACGACCCGGGCAGAAAGCGACGCCTGGCCCAGGACCGCGTCCAGCGACTTTAAAAACGGCTGAAAATTATCCCAGTCGTTATAGGTCGCCGTCAGAATGACAATGTCTTTTGCCGCGGTCATGATTTCGGCGAACTTCCCTTTGAGATCGGGCCATTAATGCGATCATATATCACCAGACCCGGACAGGTTTGAGGCCGGATCTGGTATTGTTTCAAGTCGGCTCCGTCATAACGGTCGACCTTCGATTGAAAAGCCAGCGTGGCAAAATAACCGCTGTCCATCAAGCCGCCAATTCCACCCTGTTCCATTTTGATGCCGGCCGCATGGTCCGTAAAGTAGTGGTAATGAAGAACAAAGTGATGTTTTGCGGGCATGATCCATGGCAGCGACAGCATGGGGTTGCCGACGAAGGCCGGCTGTTTCAGCGCCAGGAGACAGGGTTTGGCCGCCCGGACTAGTTCGTGGGTATTGCGCACGGACAACACGCCTTTATATCCCAGAAGCACCGATGCAACAGCCAGGAAAGCCGCTATCCAGCCCAAGGACAGCAAGCCCCACGCGGCGCTGGGGACGGCCGATGCTTTTGATAACCGGGACAGAACCGCCAAAACTAAAAGGGCTGCATAGTAGGTCAGGGGCATGAAATAATATTCGGCGGCGCCGACTTTAAAGCTGGCGGCCAGCGAAATCCCCGTAGTGAGCAACAGGCCGAGAGCGGCCATCCTGGCGACATCGTCCTGACGGATGGCGTCCATGGCCGCCCCTCGCACGGACGGAATGACGGCCAGTGAGGCCAGTCCGGCCAGGCCCGGAAGGAACTTGATGGCGAAATTGGTGAAGCTTCTGACCATCGGTTCCGACGATAGCGTGACCACGCTGTCCTGGTAGGTCAGCAACCGGATATAGGCCGGCCCGCCGGCCCAGAGCGTTATCCCCCAGGCCCCCCACGTGACAAAAACCAGAATAGCCAGATGTCTCCAGTCCCGGTTGAGCAACAGAAAAAGCCCGACGGTCCCGGGACCAAAAACGAAAATCTGTTTGAAGCTCCACGCGGCAGAGGTCAGTCCTCAAAAAAACAGAACCGCGGCCTGGGGCTTGTTCCGGTAAAGGGTCAGGAAAATGAAAATGGCGGCAATGTCTAAGACGATGGCCCAGGTGTCGGGCCGCGTCGTGAAGGCGAAGAATCCGGGCAGGGGACCGAAAAACAGGTAGATTGCGAAGGCCGCCGCCAGCACCTTCAGGCCCCGGCCCTCGATTTTCAACAGGGCGACGAAGGTATGATAGGCGAGCGCCGAACCAAGGATGCCCCCGGCAAGGGTTATCAGCCTGGTGACCGTCGGCAACCAATCGTCGGCAAGGGAAAAGATCCGGAGAACCGTGCCCGAGATTTCCCCGTAAAAGACATAGAACAGCCAATTGTAGAACGTGGCGGTGAAGGGAATCTTCGTCTGGTCGGTATACAGGACTAACCCATTTACATACGTCCATACGGAATAAATAAATTCCGACTCTGCACCGCTGGTGGTTAGTTGCAGGGGTTCGGAGAAGGAAATCGCCGAGGCGCCGCGCACGACCATCAAAACAAGGCTGAGCCCAACGGCCGCCAAGGCGGAAATATTGAGTGTGTTCAAGGATAGGCGAGGCAACAGACAATAATCCTCACGGTTCTGGACGGCGCTTAAGGGAGCATCCCTACAGGTCCAGGCGTTTGAAAACAGGCCAGGGCAAGGCAGCGAAAATCCGCATGACCCAGCCCCACCAACCCGGCAGATAGCGCATTCCCGACGCCCCGCCAAGCCGGTTCGCGATGTCCGCGCAATGTGTTCGGGGTCGGCTACCGGCAGCAGGGTCTTTTGGTCGCCCAACATATGGGTCGCCATATAGCCGACGCGGTAAAACTGCACCCGGCACGGGTTATCGGCCAGATAGTGCCGCAGGGCTTCGAAGTAGAATTCCAGGCCCCGTTTGCTGGCCCCGTAAATGGAATTTTTGCCTCGTCCGCGGGCCGCGGCGACGGACCCGATGCCGACGATATGCCCTTGCGGACGGTCCGCCAGATCCGCCGAAAATGCATTGGCGATTTGTACGCCCGAGGTGAAATTTACAGCGATGATCCGTTCCAACAGCTCGGGCTCGACCGGTCCCGCATCACGGTTATCGCTGTAGCCCGAGATCAGGAACAAACAATCGAGATGATCGAAGTTTTGAAAGAAATCGTTGCGGATTTTTTCCGCGTCGGTGTTGACCAGATCCATGGCCAGGGTGTGGACCGTGATGCCGTTGGTCAACGCCAGATCGCTGGCCATGGCGTCGAGGTCGCGTTGGTCGGAAGAAATCAGATAGAGGTCGTGTCGGCGGCGCGCCAACTCCTCCGCCAATGCCCGACCGAGCCCCGCCGAAGCGCCGACAATGATTGATTTCATAACCCAAGCCTTTCGGAAAGGGCGGTTTTCCAGATCCTTTTCGAATCGAAGGCTCGTAGCCGTGAGGCAAAGTCTTCGAATTCGGGATACTGGGCACGGGCCATGTCCGCCGAAAGTCTGGAATCTTTTATCAGGTTCGTAATAACGCCGTGGCGGATGTTAATTTCATCCATTTCCGAGAGCATCTTTCGTGCGCCCTCCGTATTGGCAATGTGCAGCGAATAACTGATGCCCGAGCCATTGTAATGAAGCAGTTTCTGTTGTCCTCGGAAAATCTTGAAAGAGGCCACACCGAAGGGGTGGCGATGGCGGCGAAGGAGAGCCTCAAATTCGGCCAGGTACTCGGCGCTGCTCGCGTTGGGGACCAGAACCTGGGGCTCCAGAAAACCCTGTCGACCGTAGGAATTGAAATATAAGGGTTTGTTCCAGGCCGGAAAAAGCGCGTCGTACAAATCCAGGGTCCGGGGGCGTTCGTTACAGGTTGACCGGTAATAGACGCCATTCAACAGAGGCAGGGTCAGCCGGTTGATCAGCGGAAAATACAGGGGGCTCCGGCGAAGGGGGTCAATAGGCCGGATATAGTCGGGCGCCTTCGCGGGCCTGTCCCGGGTGATGAATTTACCGGCAACAATATAACCCCGCCCCATAGCGCGATCGAAGCGCGACAGGTCATTCCAACTATGTACCAAATCAAAAGAATCTTTGTTCTGGTTCAGCAGTCGGAAGGTATCCTCCAGGTCTTCGGCAGGGATATGCGTGACCTCAATGCAATTTCCCGTAAGCTCCGAGACCCTGATTTTTGCGGAAAGGATAATTCCTGTTAGTCCGTGCCCGCCGCAGGTCAATTCAAAAATATCCGGTTCAGAATTCTTGTTCAAAACCATAATCCCGTGGGCAGGGTGGAAAAGACGAATCTCCTCGACGATTTCGGAAAAGACGCCCTCGCGGAATTGATTTTTCCCGTGAACATTTCCAGCGATGCATCCGCCGAGGGAAACGTAAGGATGTCCCGGCATGATAGGCACCATGTAACCCCGCGGGGTCAAAAAACGGAACAGCTTGTCCAGCGTAATGCCGGCTTCCGCTTCAACAACCAGGGTTTTCGAGTCAAATCCCAGCAAGCGGTTAAAGCGACTCATATTGACGACTTTTGACCCGCCACCGAAGCTGGTGGCGGCGTAGGCGGTGGCCCCGCCCTGTGCCGCCAAGGTTTCGTTTTCGCCAAGGGCCAGCAACTGTCGATAGCGGTCCGGCCGGATAACATCCGTCTGGCAGGAAAATGCGCGATCAAGGCTGGTGAGGGCTTGCTTCATGTTTCGCGAAACAACCGCCGGGCAAAAATCGGCCAGATCACGGAGATGGCGTGGGACAGGATCTCCGCCTGCTGCTCCCAGCCGTCGGTGACGATACCATTGACCGCCATCAGATTGCGCCGGTACAGCCGATAACACAGAGATGGCGTGACCTCCGCGTACGGCCATCAGCCATAATAAAATCATGGGACCTGCGTGGATAGGAAGACATTGCCATTCCAAAGTTCAGGTTAAAATTGCCGATCATGCACTGTCAACTTCTAAAGAATAGAGTGCTCTAGAGGGTTGCGTAAGAAAATCATTCTATCGCCATGAATACAAAGGTTATGAAAGGAAATGCCGGTCTGAGGTTTTTGCCCCTGCTTCTCATCTCGTCTTGGTTTAGGGGGTGATTGAGATTAGTGTCCGGTGCATTCGCTTAAACCCCCCCCGGGTAAAAATTTATTTGATACCGTGACTGAAATAAAAAAATTCCCTATCCACAATGGTCATATCCTCGGCCTGGCGGCGGCTTTGTTTCTCCCGGTCGGAGTTTTTCTGTCCAAGGGATTAGCGCCCCTGTTCGCGGTAGCGGCAGTTTCCTGCCTTGTCCTCGGGCTTTGGCGCAACCGCGCCATACCGTTTGTTCTCGGCCCCGTGACGGTTGCTCTGGGGGCACTGGTTTCCTGGGCGCTGGTGTCATGGTTTTGGTCGTTCACGCCGGATGAAACCCTGAAGACAGGCTTTTCCCTTGTTGGAACATTCTTCGGCGGTGCCGTTTTATTTGCCGCCGGGGCGGCGCTTGGTGCGGGTGAGAAAAGGGTGTTTCAGAACGGTATCATTCTTGGTGGTGTCATCGGGTTTCCCCTGATCGCCGTTGAATTTGCCTCCGACGCCTGGCTGACGCAGGCCATGTACGGACTGATTCAAAGAGGCACCTTTAACGTTTTCGGCGATCACACGAATGTTTTGAATCCCGGCATGGCGGCGACGGCGTTGTTTTTCTGGTCGTGGGCGCTGGTCATGTGGGCGCGGTTTTCGTCTTTCGTTTTCATTCCCGCAATTCTTGCCGGCATCGGCCTGATTTCCCAGACCTATGCGGATGCTGTTGTCTTGAGTTTTGCAGTTGGCGCGGTGGTCTTTACAACCACCTTGGCCTGGCCGCGGTGGGCCCCCTGGGTGTTGGGTGCTGGGGTTGCCCTTGGCGTGTTGGTGACGCCCGCGATTCCAGGCCTGCTGCCCAATCCGTTGATGATGAAAACTAAATTGTCCTGGTTGTCGTCGTCATCGGCGCATCGCATCGTGATCTGGAACAATACGGTCGGACACATCAAACAGAAACCGCTTCTCGGCGGCGGGTTTGATACGGCGCGCGGACTTTACAATAACAAGGACAGGGTGACATACACATTCCCCAAGGGCATTAACGGAGATTTCTTTCAGGTACAATATGAGCCGATCCCGCTGCATCCGCACAACGCGATTCTCCAGTTGTGGCTGGAACTGGGCGCGGTGGGGGCTTTGGTTGGGCTCGGGCTGTTGCTTTCCATCCTTCGCGCTATTGACCGGGGGATTAAGAACCGCACTTCCCGCGCCGTCGCTTTTGGCCTGTTCACGACTGCGCTGTCTTTAGGTTCGGTCAGCTTCGGCATCTGGCAGGGCTGGTGGTTGTCCTCCATCTTACTCAGCGCGTCTTTCCTGATTTCGTCGCTGCAATCGACCCTTGGGGGTGATTG
Organism: Rhodospirillales bacterium; assembly: GCA_016763915.1. The sequence goes on along the minus strand of JAESSX010000323.1, from coordinate 25 downwards.
CCCACCGCCGGTCGAGGAAACCGGC
>JAESSX010000322.1 GCA_016763915.1 Rhodospirillales bacterium | reverse complement strand
CGTTTGCCGCCGTGATCATTGTGATCGCGATCATCCTGATTGCCCTGCCGGTGCTTAAGTTTCTTTACGAGAAACTGAAAAAACCGGTCGCCGCCGCGTAGGTTCAGGGCAAGGAGCCCCATATTGGAATACCGCCCGGCTTCGGCTTTCCCGGGTTGTATTCTGTGGGTTGTGGTGTACAGTATACCACCATTGGGGAAGGGGATTGGACCTGGATAGTTGAGACCCCGTTTTCCGGTCACTCATCCGTTTTTAAGTCGCCGATTTAGTAAAATCAAATTTGACGCTTAATTCGTGGGAAATGCGGGATAAAGAAATTGACCTATACAAAACTGAAAGTCGAGCCAATCGACGCCAATTTCAGCTTGAAGGATAAGATTTACGATTCCCTCAAGAAGGCGATTACGTCGATGAACATCTATGCCGAAGATGCGGAACTTCGCCTCGACGAGCGCCGGTTGTCGGAAAAACTGGAAATCAGCCGCACGCCGGTACGCGAGGCCCTGGCCCGCCTGGAACAGGAAGGGCTGGTGCACATCGTGCCGCGCCGGGGCGTTTATATCGTTCGCAAGACCAAGGCGGAGATCCTGGAAATGATTACCGTCTGGGCGGCGCTGGAAAGCATGGCGGCGCGCCTGATCGTCGAGAAAGCCAGCGACGAGGACATTGCCTCGTTGAAAAATTTGTTTTCAACCTTTGAAGGCGACCAGTTGCAGGCTCATATCGATGAGTATTCGGAAACCAACATCAAATTTCATCAGGCGATCCTGACCATGAGTCAATGCAGCCTTATCCGCGATCTGGCCGATAGCCTGTTCATTCACATGCGGTCCATCCGGGCCCGGACCATATCCGAAGACGACCGGGTCAACCGCTCAATCATCGATCACATGCATATCATCGAAGCGCTGGAAAGCCGGGATGCGGACTTAGCCGCAAGACTGGTCCGCGAGCACAGCCTGAATCTCGCCAAGCACATCAAGAAACACGTCAATTACCTGGAATAAAAGTCCGGCTGCGGCCCCTGGATGGGCCCGGCTTTAAGTCATTCGGAGGAATACAAATGTCCAAAACAGAAACGGACACCCTAGCCAAGAAAAGCACTGATTCTAACGTGATCTCGGGCGGCCATCTGGTCGCCAAGGCGCTGAAGAATGAGGGTGTCGATACCATCTTCACGCTTTGCGGCGGTCATATTATCGATATCTATGACGGCTGCCTGGACGAAGGCATCCGTATCATCGACGTCCGCCACGAACAGGTCGCGGCCCATGCCGCCGACGGCTATGCGCGCCAGACCGGAAAACTGGGCTGCGTCGTCACCACCGCCGGGCCGGGCTGCACCAACGCGGTTACCGGCGTCGCCACGGCGTTCCGTTCGGAAAGCCCGATCCTGCACATCGGCGGGCAAAGCTCGCTGACCCAGCACAAGATGGGATCGCTGCAGGACCTGCCGCACGTCGATATCATGGCGCCCATCACCAAATTCTCGGCCGGCGTGTTATCGACCGAACGGGTCGCCGACATGATTGCCATGGCCGCGCGCGAAGCCTTCTCCGGCGCCTACGGGCCCAGTTATCTGGAAATCCCGCGCGATATCCTGGACCGGGAAATCAACATTGCCGACGCCGTTATCCCCGAGCCCGGGTCCTATCGGGCGTCGGTCAAATCCATCGGCGATCCGGCGGATATCGAGAAACTGGCCGACCTGCTGGTCAAGGCCGAGAGGCCGGCGATGCTGGTCGGCAGCCAGGTCTATATGTCGCGCGGCCATCAGGCGGCGATCGACCTGGCCCGCGGGCTGAACATCCCGCTTTACATGAACGGCGCCAGCCGCGGCATTCTGCCGCCGGGGGATCCGCACTACTTCAACCGCACCCGGCGCATGGCGTTTGATAACGCCGACGTCATCGTTATCGTCGGCACGCCGTTCGATTTCCGCATGGGGTACGGCAAACGCATCAGCCAATCCGCGACGCTGGTGCAGATCGACCAGGACTACGGCACCGTCGGCAAGAACCGGGACATCGCCCTCGGCCTGGCCGGCGACCCCGGCGCCATTCTTAAAGCCGTGCATGACGCCACCACCGGCTCCACGGACAACGGCGCCAAGGGCCGCGAGGGCTGGCTCAAGGAATTGCGTGACGAGGAAGTCAACCGCACGGAAAAACTGATGCCGCTGTTCCTGTCCGACAACGACCCCATTCACCCCTACCGGGTGGCCTGGGAAATCAACGAATTCCTGACCGATGACACCATCTACATCGGCGACGGCGGCGACGTCGTGACCATCAGCGCCCAGGCCGTGCAGCCGCGCGGTCCGGGCAACTGGATGGACCCCGGCGCGCTCGGTTCGCTCGGCGTCGGCACCGGGTTCTCGCTGGCGGCCAAGCTGGCGCATCCCAATAAAGAAGTGCTGTGCTATTACGGCGACGGGGCGTTCTCGATGACGGCGTTCGACATGGAAACCGCCAACCGGTTCGGCGCGCCCTATCTCGCCGTCGTCGGCAACAATTCGTCGATGAACCAGATCCGCTACGGCCAGGTCGCCAAGTACGGCGAACAGCGCGGCAACGTGGGCAACAAGCTGGGCGACATTCCCTACGGCCAGTTCGCCGAAATGCTGGGTGGTTACGGGGAGGAAGTCCGTGACCCAAGTCAAATCCAGCCGGCCCTGCTTCGGGCCCGGGAATCGATTCAGAAAACCGGCAAGTCGGCGGTCGTCAACATCTGGGTGGACCCGGACGAATACGCGCCCGGCACCAAGGCCCAGACCATGTACAAATAAGCCCCCAATGCCCGCAAACCGGACGTTGCGGCGACGCAGTAATTTATAAAGAGGATATTGATGTCAAAGGCTCTAGACGGTGTCCGTATTTTGGACATGACCCATGTTCAATCGGGTCCCACCTGCACCCAAATTCTAGCATGGATGGGGGCCGACGTTCTTAAAGTGGAACGCCCCGGCGTCGGCGATGCGACGCGCGGCCAGTTGCGCGACATTCCCGATGTGGACAGCCTGTATTTCACCATGCTGAACCACAACAAGCGCTCCCTCACGCTCAACACCAAGTCTGACAAGGGCAAGGAAATCTTCACCCGCCTGATCGAAGAATGCGACGTCATGGTCGAAAACTTCGCGCCCGGCGCCCTCGACCGCATGGGGTTCAGCTGGGAGAGGATTCAGGAAATCAACCCGCGCATGATCTATGCCTCGGTCAAGGGTTTCGGCCCCGGCCCTTATGCGGACTGCAAGGTTTATGAGAATGTTGCGCAATGTGTCGGCGGTTCTGCATCGACGACCGGTATGGAGGGCGAGGTGCCGCTGGTGACCGGCTCCCAAATCGGTGATTCCGGCACCGGCATACATCTTGTCGCGGGTATTCTGGCGGCACTGTTCCATCGCACCCATTCCGGACG
>JAESSX010000321.1 GCA_016763915.1 Rhodospirillales bacterium | reverse complement strand
TCGGAAACCGGCTGGTTGAGGTTGATAATCGAACCCATGGCGCCGTCCAACCGGGGCTGGACACCGGCGGCGGCTAAAAGTTAACATGACGAAAATGAACCTGGACTTCGGTTGCAAGACAAAGGAAGGGTGGACCAGCGTTGACGAATACCCGACCTTCGATCCCGGTGTTGTGCAGGATTTGGAACATTCGGGGATGGTGCCGGACGTTTTCCCGGCAATCATGAAAGAGCCATGCCGCACCGGCGTTTCCTGTTCGGCTATTCCGATCAACGGCCCGCCCCATGTGCGTCCGGTGACGCGGCGTTTCGTGGCGCTATTCGGCCTGGAAACAAACCTTTGTGTTGGGGGAAGGCGGGAATATGAACAGGGCTGAAAAACCGCGCCCGAAAAAACAGGCCCCGGAACTTTTGCAACGCGTTCAACAAGGCATCCGGGACCATCAGGCCGGACGCCTGGCCGAGGCGGAAACCGCCTATCGCCGGGTTCTGCAAGCCGACCCCGATCATGCCGACGCCAATCACCTGTTGGGACTGATCGCGCACCAGTCCGGCGACAACGAAGCCGCCGTGCAATTGATCTCCAGAGCCATCCAAGGCAACCCCGACGAGGCCGCCTATCACAACAACTTGGGAAACGCCTTCAAAGACCTGGAACAGTTGAACGAGGCCGCCGCCAGCTACCGAGAAGCCATTGCCGTTAAACCGGAATTCGTCGACGCGCACAGCAAACTCGGCAATACGCTCAAAGACCTGGGGCGACTGGAGGAAGCCGTAACCAGCTACCGGAAGGTCCTGACAATCCAGCCCGAAAACGTGAATGCGCATAACAATCTCGGGCTTGCGCTCCTGGCCATGGATAAGCGGGACGAGGCCGTCGCCAGTTACCAAAAGGCCCTCGCCATCAAGCCCGATTTAGCCGAGGTGCACTATAACCTTGGCTTGGCGCTGCACGACCTCGGAACACTGGATACAGCCGTCGAAAGCTATCAAAAGGCCCTGGCCCTCCAACCCGATTTCGCCCTTGCGCACAATAACCTCGGGTTGATATTCAAAGACCAGGGATCCTTGGATGAGGCTGTCGCCAGCTACCGTAAGGCCCTCGCCATTAAACCCGACCTTGCCGAGGCCCACTGTAACCTTGGCCTGGCGCTGCGCGACCAGGGAAATCTGGATGAGGCCTACACCTGTCAACGCCGGGCAATCACCCTCAATCCCCATAACGACCTGTTCTGGTCCGGTTGGGCGGCGTCTTTGGAAACACATTCGTTCACTTACGTTGATGACGGCCTCTTGCAAGACCTGTCGCAGTTGTTGGAACGGCCTACGGTGCATCCCAGCTACGTAACCCGGCCCATCATCAACGCCCTTCGTCTTCACCCGGGTTTCCGGCAAATTCTCGAGGCGACCGGCACGGCAAAGCCGGAGACTGAAATCGCCTATGGGGACATGGCCGGGCAGCTATCGTCCATCCCTCTTTTCCTCCGGGTCATGGGGCTGAACCACATCTGCGACCTGGATATAGAGCGGATGCTCACGGTCCTGCGCCGGGCAATGTTACGGCAGACGGTGGCCGGCAATGCGGATGACAAGGGCTTGGCGTTTTCAACCGCCCTGGCTCTCCAGTGTTTTACGAATGAATACGCCTTTTCCGAAACCGATGAAGAAAAAGAAGCCGTCGAGAAGCTTCAGCAACAGATCGCGGCGTTGGTGGAAAAACAGCGCGATGTGCCTCCATCCCTGGTTGCCTCCCTCGGTGCCTACAGGCCGCTCTATGGCTTTCCCTGGTCCCGGGAATTGTCCGAACGCGAGTGGACCGGCGGCATCGGAGACGTGATTGAGCGGCAAATTTCGGAACCGTTGAAAGAGCAGTCCCTGCGTTCCCAGATCCCCCGCCTGACCTCCATAGACAATACGGTCTCTCAATCGGTTCGCGAGCAATACGAGGAAAACCCATATCCCCGCTGGGTCAGGACCGGCTGGCCGGACAAAGCCAGGACCATTGGCGCAATCTTACAGGGGGCTCCGCTGCTCCTCGATCTCGGAGACTACCAATCTCCCGAGAGCCCGGACATCCTGGTCGCGGGTTGCGGCACGGGTCAGCACGCTCTCGGCACGGCCCGCAGGTTCTCCAACGCGCGTGTGCTCGCCGTGGACTTGAGTTTGAGCAGCCTTTCCTACGCCCTGAGAAAGACCAATGAATTCGGTTTCCCGAACATCGAGTACGCGCAAGCGGACATCATGGAACTCGGCGGTCTCGGGCGCCGGTTCGATCTCATCGAATGCGTCGGGGTGCTTCACCATCTTGGCGATCCGCTGGCCGGTTGGCGGGTCCTCGTCGACCTTCTGCGCCCGCAGGGGCTGATGAAGATCGGCCTATACAGCGAGACCGCACGCCAGGATATCGTTCGCGGGCGCGCCCTGATTGCCGAGCAAGGATATACGTCGTCCCCCGAAGACATTCGCCGATGCCGGCAAGACATCATAACGCAAGGCCAAGACGGAAATCCGGAGATGGCGAAGATATGCAACGCAAAAGACTTCTTCAGCCTAAGCAATTGCCGTGATCTGCTTTTTCACGTCCAGGAACATCGCTTTACGCTGCCCCAAATCAAGGACGCCCTGCAGACCCTTGAATTGGAGTTCCTCGGGTTCGAGATGCAGGACCAAAAGCCGATGAAGATGTTCCGGAAATCCAACCCGAACCGGGCGGCCTTGACCTCGATTTCCCGATGGCACGATTTCGAACTCGAGAACCCCCACACCTTCCGGGGCATGTATCAGTTCTTGTGTAAAAAAATGTAGTTCAAGCGGAGCTCGGCGGCCTCGGGGCAAAAACGAAAGGGCAGGAAAGTGCCGCCAATGCAAAAAAGACGAAAAAAGCCAGTAAATACAATCTTCTACAATAAACGACCTCTTCTCCGAGCAACAGACGAAAAATATACCGCAAGCCCTGCACCTCGGCATGCAGCATCAGAACGCGTCTGTTCGCCCCCCCCCTGAGTTGTTTGCGAAAAGGTTCTACAGCAAAACAATATCAAGGATTTCATGGTTTTCTAGATAAGGGGGATAAAATGCGGGTATCTTTAATCCAAATCCTCTTTGGTGTCGGGAACCTGGGGTTTTTTTCATGAATGCGGACAACGGCGAAACGGGCCCTAACGGAAGTGAGAGAGGCGGCGGCGCGACGCCGCCCGGCCAACTCACCGAGGATTTCGTGGCCACGGAAGCCGACATGGAAACAAGCCCGGAAACGGCGCTTGCGGAAACGCTGGCGGAAGGTGGAGAAGGCCCCGGCGAGGCAGCAGATCCCATCAGCCGGAAGCTGTGCCAAGCGGTCGATCTGCATCGCACCGGGCTTTTTTCCGAGGCCGCCGAAATATACGGCCGGATTCTGCTGGATGACCCCGAATGCGCCAATGCGCTCTACCTTCTCGGCATGATCCTGCACCGCATGAATGAAAACGAAAAGGCGGTGAAACTGGTGTCCCAGGCCATCGCCCTGGAGCTGGAAAACGCCGAGGCCTATGGCAATCTCGGGATCATCTACCGAACCCTCGGCGAGTTGGAGCAAGCGTCTCTTTGCCAGCAAAAAGCCGTCACCCTGGACCCTGGTTACATTGCCGGTTATTTCAACCTGGCCAACGCCTGGCACGAACAGGGCAAGTCCGCGGATGCGATCGCCAGCTACCGCCGGGCGATCTCCCTGAAGCCCGATTTCCCCCAGGCCTACAACAACTTGGGGTTGGTGCTCTATGACGCGGAACGGTTCGAAGAGGCGCTGGAAAGCTACGACAAGGCGCTCGGGATCAAACCCAATTATCCGGCCGCCTATCTCAACATGGGCAACGCGCTGAGAAAACTGGGAAGACCCGATGCCGCCGCCGTCAGTTTTCAGAAAGCCCTCGTCCTGAAACCCGATTTGACACAGGCCCACAATAACCTGGGCAACGTGCTGATGGACCTCGACCGCTTCGAAGGCGCCGCCCTTAGTTATTCCAACGCCATCCGCCACGACCCGGACAACATCGGCGCGCACAAGAACTTCGGCATCATCAATCTGCTGCTCGGCAATTTCGACATCGGCTGGCCGGAATTTTCCTGGCGCCGGTTCGAGGAAGAATCGAACATCAAGTCGCGGGTCTATTCGCAGCCCCAGTGGGATGGCGCGGACCTGACCGGCAAGACGATTTTCGTTTATCCGGAACAGGGGTTGGGCGACACCATTCAATTCGTGCGCTACCTGGTGATGCTGCGGGCGCTGGGCGGGCGCGTGGTGTTCGATCCGCCGCTGCCCCTGGCGCGCCTCCTCAGAGACCTGGACGGCGTCGATGTCATGGTCGAAATCGGCGAACCACTGCCGCCCTTTGACTGCCATTCGCCGCTGCTGGAACTGCCGCGCCTGTTCGACACCACACCGGACACCATTCCGGCGGCCGACGCCTGTCTGCAGGCCGATAAGGACCTGGTGGAAGCCTGGGCCGAACGGCTGGGGCCGAAGGAAGGGTATCGCATCGGCCTGGCATGGGCGGGCAACCCGTCGCACGTGAACGACCGCAATCGGTCCATCGCGCCTGAATTGTTCCGGCCTCTGGCCGAAATGCCGGGGGTTTCGGCCTATAGCCTTCTGGTCGGGCGCGACGGCGAAGCCGGCCGGGTGTTCGGCGGCGCCGTTACCGACCTGGCGGAGGATTTGACGGATTTTGCCGAAACGGCGGCGGCCATCGCCAACATGGACCTTGTGATCTCGGTCGATACCGCGGTCGTGCATCTTGCGGGCGCGCTGGGGACCATGGTGTGGACGCTGCTGCCGTTAAATCCAGACTGGCGCTGGATGCTGAACCGCGACGACAGCCCCTGGTATCCGTCCATGCGATTGTTCCGCCAGAAAAAACGTAAAGATTGGGAAAGCGTCCTTGATCGCGTCGCCATCGCATTGGCGGAACGGGTTGGCGACGCCGGAAATACCGGAGGGGATGGCGGCTAAAGGCCGTCAGGGTTCTTTCCGGTCCCCTTCCAGAAGGCCTTCGGAAATCTGCAGGTTGATATTGATCAGGGTATCGATGGCGCCGTTCTCGATCAGATCCGCGCCCCGGCCGTTTTCCCCATTTTCACCAATCGCGAACGTGCGCTCGGCGACAAACCGGGCAAGCCGCTCCAGGTTGTCCTTGACCGGGTCGCTCAATACGCAATCGTCCCGTTTGATGATACTGCGCATGGCCACCCAGGTTTCCAGGTTCCGGTTCATGGCCGCCGCCAGGGCCTCAAGCGCAAAGCCTTCCTCCCCGCGCGCGCCATCCAGCAGAACCGCGGCCTGAACCAGTTGAAAGGCCATTTCCTCGGCGATGCTTGTTCCCTTGCGGGCTGCAATCTCTATCATCTTTTTTGCTTCTCCGCTCAACGCACAGGCCATGCGGGGCACGAACCGAAGTGCCGCACCCGTCAAGCCCTATTGCCCCGGCTCGTCGATAAAGACCGGGCATTTACCCGCAAGTCATACACGAACAGGCCTTAAATCATCCTTAACCGCGCGCGGCGGAAGGCAGGCAAGCAAAAAATGCCTCGTTCCACTGGTCAAAAATTGCCGGGTGGCCACATTTTCCATGCCAAGCCCCTCCGATTTATAAAAATTTCTTCTTATTTTTCATGGCATTAACTCGTTTTCGGGGAATTGGCCCGGCCTTTGCTGGTAGAGGGCGGGACAAAGTGCACTTGGAGAAAGCTTGTTATGACCGACTTATTTATCAAAACCGGCTCCGTAAGCGACAAAACCGCCCAGACCCCCAATGGACGGGACAAGGTGTCCGCCATTGCCAGTCTGGCCGGGTCGTTTCAGGACCTGATTAATAAGGCCGGCGCCCGGATCGAAGATGGTTTCTCCGCATTGACGGGCCGTTCCGGTATCCTGAGCGCCGCCGACAAGGTCGAGCCGCCCCGCCCCGCCGAAAATTTCACCCGCGACAACTCCAGCGACGCCCGCGACTATGCCGACAGCCGGGCCGATTACAACGACCGCGGCGACGACCGCGCCGGCGGCCAGCGCGCCGACCGGAGCGACGACTCCTATGGGCGCGATTCCAACCCCGACTATGGACGCGACCAGGGCGGCGAGCAGCGCGCCGACCGTGCCGGCGCCGGAGCGACCGAGCGCGGCGAAAACCGTGCCGACGCCCCCGCC
>JAESSX010000033.1 GCA_016763915.1 Rhodospirillales bacterium | reverse complement strand
TACGTTTGCCTTCTTGAGCGCAATGTAGACCTCAGCCATGCCAATGGAACGATCTTTGTCATCGTGCGTAATCACCATGAAAAACGGAGGGCAGGATTCAGAAAGATTCGCCCCTTCCGGCATCCACCAACCGGAATAAATCGGCGCTGCAAAGGCGGGCTTAAAACTGTGATCATCATGCTTATCCACCGGGTCATAGAGACGCTCGGTTACCAAGGCGGTACAGCTAACGGGCGCTCCTCCAGCAGAAAATCCCATGATGCCGATACGATCCGGATCAATGCCCAACTCATCGGATCGAGATCTCACTAGACTCATGGCCCGCTGACCATCCTGAGCGGCCGCGATCCAAGGCTTGGCCGGATTGCGAGCCTTGCCCGGTACCCGATATTTGAGCACGATCGCGGTCAATCCGATCGAAGTCGCCCACTCAGCCACTTCCGTACCTTCCAAGTCAAAGGCAAGAATAGTAAACCCACCTCCTGGAGCGATAATGACGGAGGCTCCCGTATCGATTTTAGAGTCGGGTTTGTAGATCGTGAGCGTAGGAACAGAAACGTTTTGCAAACGAGTCACGCGTTTACCCGCGGCCAGCCTGCTGTCGTCGGTAGTACGATCCGATTCCGGCGGCAGGGTCACAACTTCGCCTGGAGGGGTGTCGGGCCAGAGGTTCCAGGTGGCTGGATCAGCTGCTGACAATGCATGGGCTGAGGTCAAAAGAATAAGAAGAAATGAGCTGTTGAGGTATTTCATATAAAAATCCTACTACTTCCCCTTCGAAAACTCCAGCATCCATTCCACCAACTCAACCGAACTAAACACCGCTAAGCCCGCGCGATGATCCGCCCCTTCAAACTCCGTATGTTTCACGTTCACATTCCCCGCCGCCCTCAACCGTTCCACCATCTTTCTGACGCCTGTTGTTCGGTCTCCATCGGCTCCGCCCGCCATCGCCCAAATCGGCAACTTCACAAGTTTCTTCACATCCCCCGTATCCGCAGGATTAAAACCACAAGGCGCCGCCGCAGCAAAACGATCCGCCGATTCATTGATCCAAGCCCAAGTACCCCGACCGCCCATGCTATAACCCATCACATAAACTCGATCCTTATCAATCTTAGGGTAGTTCGCCAAAACATAATCAAGCATCGTATCGAGCGAATCCGCATCCCAAAGTCCCGCCGTGTTCGGCTCAAGCAAAATCATCCCCTTCCCCGCAAGCTCCGCCAAATCATACCCCCGCAGCTTCTTAAACCCCCGCAGCTTCTCGATCTTCCCTCCCGGAGCCGAAATCGCAAGCTGCTCTTGCAAACTCATGTTCCACCAACGCTGTCCTCCACCATGCAACGAGATCAACAACGGTAATTTTCCCGCGGGCGTTTTAACCGGCGTCGCCAAAAATGCGATCTGCTTAAGTTTCCCCAATCGTTGCTGCAACTTTTCGGGCCACTCAAGCAGTTCGACATCGACGTTCTTAAATCGACCATTGATCTCCTCCAGCGCCTTGTTCAGTGCCGCGTCCCCCACTTGCCTCGACCGCTTCTGGGATAGGGAAAGTTCAACTCGGGTGTAGGGGCTTGAAAGATACTGCTGGTAGCCGTTGGACATGTGCCCGTGATTGGTGAAGAAATCGACGCGTGAAGCCCCTTCCTGTAACGGGATGGTGGCAGTCCAGGAGCCGGTCTTGGGATCCCGTTCCATATCCGCCCATTGGTCTTCGGGGATTTGCACGTGCAAGAACGGGGCGGAACCTGCCGGAGCGCGGTCATAGATCCACCAGATGCGTCCGCTTATCGGCTGAGGTCCTTCATTAAAACTCACACTCACACTTAGCTTGTCCTTGTCGACTTTATGGCTCGACGTCGGAGGCTTCATCAAAGGATCGCCGCCAAAGAAGTGATGCCAGAGGAAGGCGTCTCTATTCTGTTCGTCCTTTGCTGCAGCGACATGCGGCGTTTGCGAGTGCCCGCCACTGGGTTTGTAATAGACAGGCAACTGGGGATGGTTTTGCGCTCCCCAAAGAACATCATAGGCGACATAGTCATGCGTTCCCGGCTGGAAAAGAACATCGACGCCGCGCTCCATCAACCGATCCCAATTTTCCGCAACGCACACGCTGGACAATAAGCGATCCTTCATATCGTGAAATTCATCCATAGATCTTCCCGCTTTCAGCGCCATCTTATCCATGCTGCGCTCAGATCCCACCATAACGCGCTGATAAATTTTCCCGCGTTGTTGCTCTAGCTCTATATCGCCGGCCTTGACAGCCTCAAAGAATGCTTTGTTTGCCGCGTCCGCTTTGGCGACTTCTTCCCTGTCGGCTCTTCGAGTCGGCGAATAGTAAGCAAACGCATGGTCGGAGCATGTCGCGGTAAAACGCTCGTCATTAATCAAGGCGACCGCGGGCGATATGCCATTCTTGGAGCTGCCCGAGCCGGCCACTTTGCCTTTTTCGAAATAATCGGTCTCCGCATACGCCGCGGTGGTTGCCCGCATTAGGGTCATCGACCAAATCCAGAGTGTCGTGTATCGCGGATTCAGGTCTTTCATAAACACGCGCCTCATTTTTTGTTCCAGGCCCTGTTTGCCCGGTATCTGCCTAAACGCCTTGACGTGCGTCTTAACGATGCCAACCCCACCTGCCAGCAGTTTTGCCTGAAAGTCGGTTGGGCGCGCGTCTTTCATCAGCGTCTCATATGGATTTGCTCCGGTAATACTAAAGCCCTTCGCCTTGCCTTCGAGCGGCACGATCAGCCGCACCGGAATCCGGTAATCTTGTCCAGGCCACCACTGCGCGACATTGATTTCGATCAGCTTCTGTCGCGTGGCGCCTACGGGATGCCAATCCTGCAGCGTCTTTGTCTCCAGTGTGTTTTCGTCGAGAATCTCTTCGGTGTTGAAAATGGAGTTCACCTTCGCAGATTCCTCCTTGGTTAGAGGCTTCTTGTCCACTGCCAACACGGATTGACCCATCACCACCGCACATATCAATAGAATTTGCTTCATGCCATTGAGGCTAACGATTAGCCCACTAAGTCGAGGTAGGGACGCCGGTTGCCCGACGCCCCCCTCACAGATCCCGGCGTGCAGTATTCCCGCACCGGGCTCCTCACGATAACTCGCAATTTTACAGCCCATAGGTGGGTTTGCCAACGTTAGTCCGTCTTTCATACGGTGCTGGTTTCCTCTACAGACAACGCTATCGCGTCGGTCCCTTCCCCAGCTTCGGGGCTCAGGCCTTGCCGCTGGGTACTATGAATCGATCCGAATCCCTGAATCCCGTCAGGCGACACTTCTTTTCGTTGTGTCTCCTTACCCGCTTGGCTCTCGTAGTTAGTGCGGCGGGAGAACTCAGGGCCTCCCCAGTTCCGTGCGTCTTCTTCTTCGCGTGCCACGCTCTCTGACCCCGACAGGTTGTCCGCGACCTCACCTTGAGCGATCTTGTCCATTTTGGGTTCCGAGATCCTAAACTCGTCCCCACCTGTGTTTTGCATTT
>JAESSX010000032.1 GCA_016763915.1 Rhodospirillales bacterium | reverse complement strand
CCGCATGGGGTTTAGCTGGCAACGCATCCAGGAAATCAATCCGCGCATGATCTATGCCTCGGTCAAGGGCTTCGGCCCCGGCCCCTTTGAGGACTGCAAGGTCTATGAGAACGTCGCCCAATGCGCCGGCGGCTCGGCGTCTACGACCGGTATGGTGGGCGAGGTGCCGTTGGTTACCGGGTCACAGATCGGCGATTCCGGTACGGGCATGCATCTTGTCGCGGGTATTCTGGCTGCCTTGTTCCATCGGACTCATTCCGGACTCGGCCAGCGGGTGGAATGCGCCATGCAGGATTCCGTGCTCAACCTGTGCCGGGTCAAATTGCGCGATCAGCAACGCCTGGCCCACGGTCCCTTAAAGGAGTATTCCCAATTCGGCGAGGGCAAACCTTTCGGCGATGCGGTGCCGCGTGCGGGCAATGATTCCGGAGGCGGCCAGCCCGGCCGCATTGTCAAGTGCAAGGGCTGGGAAACCGACCCCGACGCCTACACCTATTTCATAACCCAGGCCGCCGTTTGGAAAAATGTTTGTGACGTTATCGGCAAGCCGGAATGGAAGGAAGACCCCGATTTCGCAAAGCCCGAAGCCCGGTTGCCGCATCTCAATGAGATTTTCGGCGCGATTGAAGACTGGACCATGACCAAGACCAAGTTCGAGGTTCTGGAAATCTGCAACCCGCTGAACATCCCCGTCGGGCCGATCCTGTCGATGAAGGAACTGGCCGAGGATGAGTCGCTGCGCAAGACCGGCACCGTGGTCGAGATCGACCACCCGGAACGGGGCAAGTACCTGACGGTCGGCAACCCGATCAAGCTTTCGGCCTCGCCGTCCGATGTGGAGCGCTCGCCGCTTCTCGGCGAACACACCGATGAAATCCTGAAAGATGTCGTCGGTTTAAGCGACGAAGAAATAAAAAACGCCAAGGAAGAAGGCGCAGTCTAGCGCCCTTTAGGAGAGGAAACAGTTATGCGGATAATCGTTAACGGCCAACAGGCGTTCGGCAAGGCCTGCCTGGAAGCGATGGTGGATCGCGGCGACGAGGTGGTCGCCGTCTACTGCGCGCCGGACAAAGAGGGCAAACCCGTCGATCCGATCAAGGAATTCGCGCTGGAAAAGGGTCTCAACCTGGTCCAGCCGCCCAACTACACCGACGCGGACGTGCTGGACGAGATGCGCGCCTTGAACGCCGACCTGATGGTCATGGCCTTCATGATCATCTTCGTGCCCGAAGAGGCGCGCGACATCCCGACCCACGGCTCGATCTGCTTCCACCCGTCGCTGTTGCCCAGGCACCGGGGGCCGAGTTCCATCAACTGGCCGATCATGGCGGGGGCCTCGAAATCGGGGCTGACGATCTTCTGGCCCGACGACGGCCTCGACGAAGGCGATATCCTGCTGCAGAAGGAGATCGCCATCGGTCCCGACGACACCCTGGGCACGGTCTATTTCGAAAAGATATTCCCGCTCGGTGTCGAAACCGTCCTGGAGGCCGTGGATCTGGTCAAGGCCGGCGATCCCCCGCATATCAAACAGGACGAAAAGCTGGCCACCTACGAGAGCTGGTGCAGGAAGGCGGACGCTGAAATCGACTGGTCCAAACCGGTCGACGAGGTCTACAACCTGATCCGCGGCACCAACCCGCAGCCGGGCGCATGGACCCGGTTTGACGGTTTCGATCTGAAGATTTTCGATTGCGCCAAGGTCGATGCTCCAGGGGACGTCAACGGCGCGCCGGGCGAGGTCACCGAGGTTGCCGAAGACAGCTTCACCATTGCCGCCGCAGGCGGCGGAATTCAGATCAGGCGCGTCCGCCCGCACGACGACAAGAAAATTTCGGCCGCCGATTTCATCGCCACCAGCGGTCTGACCAAAGGGGCCCGGCTGGGAGGCTGAACCCCTTGTTATTGCTTCGGTTCGAAGGACGCAGCGCCCGGCTCAAGACCCATTAAGCGGTCCGGCCGGGGCGGCCTTTGGACCTTTAAAAAAAAAGGAAACATCCAATGTCCAAAAGCGATATCGAAATTGCGCGCGAATCCTCCATGCAGCCGATCGCCGACATCGGCGACAAGCTCGGCATTCCGGTGGAGCATCTGCACCATTTCGGTTCCGACAAGGCCAAGGTCTCGTATGATTTTATTAAATCACTCGAAGACCGGCCCGAAGGCAAGCTGATCCTGATCACGGCGATCACGCCGACCCCGGCCGGCGAGGGCAAGACGACGACCACCGTCGGTCTTGGCGATGCCCTCAACAGGATCGGCAAGAAGGCGGCCATCTGCATCCGGGAGCCGTCGCTGGGCCCGTGCTTCGGCATGAAGGGCGGGGCCGCCGGCGGCGGCTATGCCCAGGTGGTGCCGATGGAAGACATCAACCTGCACTTCACCGGGGACTTCCACGCCATCGGCGTCGCCCATAACCTGCTGTCGGCCCTGATCGACAACCATATCTATTGGGGCAACGATCTGAAATTCGACGAACGCCGGGTGACCTGGCGCCGCGTCGTCGACATGAACGACCGGGCGCTGCGCGATATCGTGACGTCGCTCGGCGGCGTCGCCAACGGCTTCCCCCGGGAATCCGGATTCGACATTACCGTGGCCTCGGAAATCATGGCCATCTTCTGCCTCGCCACCGACCTCAAGGATCTGGAACAACGGATCGGCCGCATCGTCGTCGGCTATACGCGCAGCCGGGACGCGATCCACGCCTCGGACCTTAAAGCCCAGGGGCCGATGACCGTGTTGTTGAAGGATGCCCTGCAGCCCAACCTGGTGCAGACGCTGGAAAACAACCCGGCCTTCATCCACGGCGGCCCGTTCGCCAACATCGCGCACGGCTGCAATTCCGTCATCGCGACCCGGACGGCCTTGAAACTGGCCGAGTATGTGGTCACCGAGGCCGGCTTCGGCGCCGATCTCGGGGCCGAAAAGTTTTTCAACATCAAATGCCGTTTGGCCGGCCTCAACCCGACCGCCGCCGTCATCGTCGCCACCATCCGCGCGCTCAAGATGCACGGCGGCGTTGCCAAGGACGATCTCGGCAAGGAAAACGTCGATGCCGTGACCAGGGGCTGCGACAACCTGCGCCGCCACGTGCGCAACGTGAAATCCTTCGGCGTGCCGGTCGTGGTCGCGGTCAACCGCTTCTCCGCCGACACCGACGCCGAAGTCGCCGCCGTGCACGCCGGCGTCGAAGGCATGGGCGTCGAGGTCATCGACTGCACCCACTGGGCCGACGGCTCAAAGGGCACCGAAGAACTGGCGCTGCATGTGGCCAAAATGGCCGACGGCTGCACCGGACAGTTCGTGCCGCTGTACGACGATCCCATGGCGTTATGGGACAAGGTCAAAACGGTGGCGACCAAACTGTACGGCGCCGACGACATCATCGCCGACAAGAAAATCCGCAATCAGTTCGCCGCCCTGCAGGACGAGGGGTACGGCCACCTGCCGGTCTGCATGGCCAAGACCCAGTACAGCTTTTCCACCGACCCCAACCTCAAGGGTGCGCCGTCCGGCCACGTGGTGCCGATCCGCGAGGTGCGGCTG
>JAESSX010000320.1 GCA_016763915.1 Rhodospirillales bacterium | reverse complement strand
GCACGCAGCAGCAGCTCGCGGGGCTCGAGAACCAGAACCTGAAGCTGCGGGACGTGCTCGAGGAGAAGAACGACGAAGTGCAGAAGCTGGACTGGCGCTGGCCGCCGCCGCCATCAACGGCGTCCGGCTGGCGGGATGGAAAGGATGGCTTGTCCGGGACCAGCCCATCACCTGGGTCCTGCACCTGGGCTACGGCTGGCTGGTGGCCGGGCTGGCAGTCCGGGGGCTGGCGCTCGCCGGCGGCGCCGTGGCCGAGACGACGGCGTTGCACGTGTTGACCATCGGCGCCGTCGGCACCATGACGCTGGCCATCATGACCCGCGCCGCACTGGGCCATTCGGGACGCCCCCTCAAGACGCCCCCGGCCATCACGTATGCCTACCTTTTGATTTCCGCGGCGACGGTGCTGCGGGACGCCGGGCCGCTGGCGATGCCCGATCTCCAGCATGGCGCCGTTATCCTGGCCGGGGTCGGATGGTGCCTGGCGTTCGCTTCGTTTACCGTGGTGTACTGGCCGATCCTGACCGGCCCCCGCGCCGACGGCCGGGCGTGAGGGGGGCCTTGACCTAAGGGAGGCGAAGCATGGACTACGGCCTGTGGGCCGACGTGGTCGGCGTGATCCATGGCCTGGTCGTTTTGTTCGTCGTCGGCGGACAGGCGTTGATCCTGGCCGGCTGGGCGGCGCACTGGACGTGGACGAGAGCCCGCGTTTTCCGGTTCGCGCATCTGGCCGCCATCGGGTTCATCGTCGCCCAGCAATGGCTCGGCCGGTTTTGCCCGTTGACCGTCTGGGAAAGCGAGCTTCGCCGCAAGGCCGGGGGGCAAGGCCATGAAGGAGGCTTCATAGAATACTGGCTGCAGACGCTGATTTACTATTCCGCGCCGACATGGGTGTTCACCCTGGTTTACACGCTGTTCTGCGTCGTTGTCGCGGTCAGCTTCGTTTTCTATCCGCCGCAAAAATCCCGGATCAGGAAAAGGGGCATCTAAAACGACCGCGGCAGCTCCAGAACGTGCTCGGCGATGTAGCTGAGGATCAGGTTGGTGGAGATCGGCGCCACCTGGAACAGCCGGGTTTCGCGGAACTTGCGTTCGATATCGTATTCCTCGGCGAAACCGAAACCGCCGTGGGTTTGCAGGCACATGTCGGCGGCCGCCCAGGAAGCATCCGCCGACAGCAGCTTGGCCATGTTGGCCTCCGCGCCGCAGGGCTCGCCCGCATCGAACAGCCCGATCGCCTTTTGCAGCATCAGGTCGGCGGCCTCGGTCTGTATATGGGCGCGGGCGATAGGAAACTGGATGCCCTGGTTCTGGCCGATCGGCCGGTCGAACACGCGCCTCTCGCCGGCGTAGGCGCAGGCCTTTTCTATGAACCAGCGGGCGTCGCCGATGGCTTCGGCGGAAATCAGCATCCGCTCGGCGTTCAGCCCGTCCAGCAGATAGCGAAACCCCTTGCCTTCTTCGCCCACCAGATTATGTGCAGGCACACGCAGTTCGTCGAAAAAGACTTCCGTGGTGGCATGATTGAGCATCGCCCGCAAAGGTTTGATGGTCAGGCTGCCCTGTTCGAGGGCGGGCGCCATTTCAACGATGAAAATGGACATGCCGTCGTGCGGTTTTTTACCGGCGTCCCGGGCTTGAGTCCGGGCCAGGACAAGCATCAGGTCGGAATGCTCGGCCCGCGACGTCCACACCTTTTGGCCGTTGATGACGTAATCGCCGCCGTCGCGAACCGCCGTGGTGCGGATGCGGCTGGTGTCGGTGCCGCTGGTGGGTTCGGTCACGCCGAAGGCCTGCAGGCGCAACTCGCCGGCGGCGATCTTCGGCAGGATATCCCGTTTCTGGGCCTCCGAGCCGTGCCGCAGAACGGTGCCCATGATGTACATCTGGGCGTGGCAGGCGCCGCCGTTGCCGCCCGATTGATGGATTTCACCGAGAATGGCGGCGGCTTCGGAAATACCCAGCCCGCTGCCGCCGTATTCCTCGGGGATCAGGGCCGCCAGAAACCCGGCGTCGGTCAACGCCGTGACGAATTCGGTGGGATAGGCCCGGTCCCGGTCGCACTGGCGCCAGTATTCGCCCGGGAAGTCCCTGCACAACGCGCGCACGGCGTCCCGGATTTCAGAATGGGTTTCGCTCATTTTTTTCGTGCCTCTCAAAAACGCAATTGGAGGCACCATAGCCGGACCGTTCTGCGGTTAATAGTTCCCAGACGACGGCCTTATCGCGCCGCAGGCCCACCGGCCGCCAGATAAAGCGCCGCCGTGTGCAGGCTCACGGCAAGACCGCGCCCCCAATCCGACAGCCGATCTTCCACCCCGCGCCGGAATTGCGCGCGTTGCGCGGCGCGCCTCGACCCGGCGCTGAGGACCAGTTCGTGGCCTTCTTCGTGTTTGCGCATATACGCCCGGCGATCTTCGTCCGGGAAATCGGGGTGGAAGTGAAAGGCCGTCAGCGCCTTGTTGGCGTATTGAAAAGATGAAAACGCCATCACCTCGTTCGGAGCAATATTGAATTTCTTGACCACTACGGGCGTTGCATCCAGCCCTCGCTTGGTCACTTCAAAGCCGTCGTCATAGGCTTGGAAAAATTCAATCAGCCATTCGAAGTCTTGTTCAACGTCGTATTCATATTCCTGTTCCATCGCCAGGGTACTCCCTTTGCAAACAATGCCTGCCCGCGGAATATCCGCAGGCGGGTCTTCTTCCCAGGTTTTGCGTGGTAGCCTCTCTCTGCCTCCGTTAACACGGGCCTGTTCTGGGCCCGACCGGAAGTCTGAGTTAGGGAATAATGAAAGGCTTGAAGCCTGACAACCAGAATATATTCTTTAGGCGTCAATTTTTTGCATCTCACCCCGTTTCCAGGAGCCCCGCCCGTGCCTTTTGTCATCCCCCAGCCCCCCGTTCCCGCCGTCGCCATCGCCGGCACAGATGATCTGTTTCCGGTGCACCGGGTGTACTGCGTCGGCCGCAATTACGCCGAACACGCCCGCGAAATGGGCCACGACCCGGATCGTGAGGCGCCGTTCTTTTTCCAGAAATCGCCTGACAACCTGTTGACCGCGGGCTTAGCCGCCGGCCGCGATTTTCCCTACCCGCCGAAGTCGGACAACGTGCACCACGAAATAGAATTGGTCGCAGCACTCGGCGGCGGCGGCACCGACATCGCGCAAGACAAAGCCATCGACCTGGTCTGGGGCTATGGTGTCGGGCTCGACATGACGCGGCGCGACCTGCAGGGCGAAGCCAAGAAAGCCGGCCGCCCGTGGGACGTGGGCAAGGCCTTCGAGCATGCGGCCCCCATTGCCCCGCTGCATCCGGTCACCGAAACGGGCGACATGGGCCAGGCCCGGATCTGGCTCGACGTCAACGGCGAGACCCGCCAGGACGGCAATACAAACCAGCTGATCTGGACCGTGGCCGAGACCATTTCCTATCTGTCGGGATTATTCGAACTCCGCCCAGGAGACCTGATCTTCACCGGCACGCCGGCCGGGGTCGGGCCGGTGCTCCCGGGCGACGTTCTGGAAGGCGGCGTCGAGGGACTGACGGGAATAAAAATCACCGTCACCTAAAGCAAATCCCGAGCGGATGGAATCATCCGCGACGACGCATTTGCGTCTAAAACAAGTGCCTAGCGGGCGGCGTTGTTTTGGCCAGGGACACCTGCTATATCAGGCTTTCTTCCCTTGTGAATCCCATGGCAACTCCCACCGGGATTCCCGAATGGACTTAAAATCATGAGCAGACGCAGACGCATTTACGAAGGATCGGGCAAGGTCATGTTTGAAGGCCCGGAACCCGGCACCCTGGTTCAGTATTTCAAGGACGGCACCACCCACAACCACCG
>JAESSX010000319.1 GCA_016763915.1 Rhodospirillales bacterium | reverse complement strand
TGCTTGCGCGCCACCTGCAGGTTGAAGTTATGCAGGATTTCCATCTGGCCGTATCCGGCATTGAGGTTTTCGATGGAAACGAAGGGCGCGTTATTGGCCAGCTCGGCGATCCGTTCCAACGGCACGTCTTCGGCCATGGCCTTGGCCTGGCGGGTGACTTCCTCGACGGAAATGACCGACTCGGTATCGATCTTGTGATAGCCGGTGGCTTTGGATTTCGAGTTTTGGTTGGTATCAGCCATTATTGGTCTTCCGTTTCCAGGTGGCCGCCCAGATAAGCCTCGATGACGCGGTCATCGTTCTGGATTTCATCCGGCGTGCCGTGTGCTAAAAGCCGGCCATTGGCCAGGCAGTAAACGTTGTCGGCCAGGCTCATGATCACCGGCATGTTGTGTTCGATGACGAAAAGCGTGATGCCCAGTTCCGTGGTGGCGCGCCGGAGGCGGTCGATCAGACCGTTGATCAGGGTCGGGTTGATACCCGCCGTCGGTTCATCCAGCAACAGAATCTTGGGCTCGTTCATCAGCGCCATGGCGAATTCCAGGAGCTTCTGCTGTCCGAAGGACAGGTCCCCGGAAATCAGATGGCGCTTGGCATAAAGGCCGACGAACTCCAATAACTGTTCGGACTTTTCAATGGCTTCCGCCGGGTAGGGCTTGAACATGGAGCTATAGGTTTCGGTGCGGTGCGGCATCGAAATGAGCATGTTCTTGACGCAATCCATTTTAGAATAGATACGCGTCTGCTGGAAGGTCCTGAGCAGGCCGAGACGCGCGATCTCGGGCACCAGCATATCGGAAATTTCCTGGCCCTTGAACTTGATCGATCCTTCGTCGATGGGATGGTAGCCGACGATGGAATTGAACAGCGTCGTCTTACCCGACCCGTTGGGACCGATCAGCCCGGTGATCCGGCCTTCCGGCACTTCAAGGGAGATGTTTGAGTTGGCGTCGACACCACCAAAGGATTTCGAGACGCCGTTGACTTCGATTAAATTCGTCATTGGGCGGCCTCCGTATTTTTCTGAGCGACGATATCATCGTCGACAGTGAGGCCGAACCGTTCAGGCCATTTATCCTGTGCCCAACCCATGAGGCCCTGTTGGAAGAAAACCACCAGAACAATAATCAACGTACCCAGCGCCACCCACTGCCAGCCCAGCAGGTAGGTCCAGGTGACTTCTTTAAACGTGTGGAACAGGGTGGCGCCGACGACCGGGCCCCATAAAGTTCCCTTTCCGCCCAACAGGCACATCACCACCATGAAGATGCCGAAGGTGACGGTCGGGAAGGCGACTTCCAGAGGCTCGATAAAGCCGATCATGTTGCCGAAAAGGGCGCCGGAAATGCCGAGGAAAAAGGCCGCGATGGACCAGCCGACGGTTTTATAGCGCATGGTATGGATGCCCATGGCTTCGGCCTTTTCCTCGTCGTCGCGGATGGCGTTGGCGGCCAAACCAAAACGCCCCGAATACAGCCACCGGAGAAACGCGAACACGGAAACCGCGAGCACAAAACACAACATGTAGAAAAACAGCGACCGGTCATCCGGCTCGCCGGGGTAGACCGGAATGGCGATCCCGCCGCCGCCGCCGACGTATTCCCAGGCGCCGACCAACTCGCCGGCCGCCAGCGTGAAGCCAAGGGTGCCGATGGCGAAATACGGGCCCCGCAGACCGAACACCACCCAGCCGAAAATGATCGCGAATACGACCGAGACCCCAGCGGCGGCGATGAGGCCAAGGAAAAACCCGGTGAAATACTGCTCAGACGTTAAATCAATTTTCAACCCACCGGTTGCCGACGTGTATGTGGCGACGTCGTAATACAGGCCGATCTGAACCAGGGCGCAGGTATACATACCGACGCCGAAAAAGAAGATATTTCCGAGCGAATTATAGCCCATCTGGCCACCCAGGATATCCCAGGTCAGGGCAAACAGGATCATCACCCAGAGGACAGTGATCTGGAACGTAAAGTTCGGGAACACGAACGGCGCTGCAATTCCCGCCAGCAGGATACCGGCGTAGAGAAGAATTTTTTGATTTTGAATGTTCATTTGACGGGCTGACGATGTCTACGTTGTTGAATTTGCCGCCACACCAGCACCGCGACCAATAGGCCGACCACGGTGAACTGTTGTAATTCGGCGCCGAACACGAACCCCGCGTACAGTTCCGCTCCACCCAGGCCCAAGCCGGCGATGATGACGCCGGGCAGGTTGCCGAGTCCGGCGGCCGTGACGATGACGAAGGAGCGGATCGAATACGCAATGCCGAAGAACGGCTGAATAACCCAGATCATCGCAACCAAAGCCCCGGCGGCGCCACAAATGGCGGCGTTGAGCGCGAAGGTAAAGGCGTAAATGCGATCCGTATCAATGCCCATGACCTTGGCCGCGCGGGGGTCCTGGGCGGTCGCCCGGATGGCTTGGCCCATGCGGCTGAATTTCATGAAGGAGACGACCATGACGGCCAGTATGGAAGCCATAATCAGGGCGATGAACTTGATGTTGGCAACGGTGACCATGCCGCCGAAAAAGGAATTGATGGCGAAATTGGATACCGCGACCTGCACCTCCGGCCCGAAGGCAAGGTTTAATAATTGTGAAATCACCAGGGCGATGCCGAAGGTCGCCAACAGGGACGTAAACATATCCCTTTCGATGATCCGACGGATAACCACGATATACAGAACCCAGCCGAAACCGAACATAATTACGATGGCCACCGGAAGACCGAAAAAAGGATGAACCCCAAAGGTCGTCAAAAACCAGGACGTATAACCACCCATCATGACGAAATCGCCCTGTGCAAGATTCTTGACGTTCATCACCCCCCAAACCAAGGCCAAGCCATAAGCCATTAAGGCAAAAATGGCGCCGATGAAAAGTCCGTCCAACAAAAGCTGGACGTTGAGTAAGGGTGCCTGGATGAGCAAGTTTAGATTATCCAACATCGGCTGAAGTGCCTCCGTTTCGTTGTTATTTTTAAAATTACTAAAGAAACTGCCGCCCCCGTCAATAGACGGGAGCGGCCAGTGATTTTATTACCGCACCATTTTTGGTGTCAGTTAAACCGTACTTATTTACGAGGCCAGTTGACCTTGTGGGACGCCCACT
>JAESSX010000318.1 GCA_016763915.1 Rhodospirillales bacterium | reverse complement strand
GCCTGGAAATATTCAACGCCATCGAAGCCGCCGGATTGGACGCCGTGGTCGGGTATACGCAACGCTTCCGCAGACGGTTCCTTGCCATAAAGGAACGGCTGGTGACCGGCCAGATCGGGGAGACCACCGCGGTCGTGACCCGCGCCTTCATGAACCGGATGGTGCCCATCGCCACCACCCGGCGCACCAATCAGCGCCACAACCTGACGCCGATGGTGGTGTCCGGCACCCACAGCCTGGATATGAGCCTGTGGTTGATGGAAGGCCTGGAGCCGGTTTCCGTATTCGCCCAATCGTCTGACAAGGTGCTCGCCGAACACGGCACCAAGGATGCCACCTTCGGCATTTTCACCATGAACGACGGCACCATCTTTTCCATGAACATCAGTTGGGCCTTGCCGGTGGTTTGGCCGGGCGCCGTTTACGGGCTTGAGATTGGCATCGTCGGCACCAAGGGCGTCATCGATATCGAAGACACCCATCGCGACCTGGTGATGGCGACGGAGGTCTCCCAAGGCGCCGGCTACGCGCCCGAGGGCTACGATCCGGGGTTCGAGCGCCATGTCGATTTCCTGACCAGCTATCCCCCCGGCGACATCTGGAACAAGCAGCTTTGGGGGCCCATGCGCGAGGAAACCAACGCCTGGTACGGGCGCATCTATAACGGCCTGGAAACGCCCCATGCGACCGCGGCGGATGGCCACCGCAACCTGATCCTGACTATGTCCATGGACCTTTCCGCCAAGCGCGGTGAGGTTGTCCAGCTGCCCTGCGACCTTAATGACCTGGGCAAAGCTTAACGCTTGAAAGGCACATCGAATGATCGTTGATGAACGAATTTACACCCTGCACCCCGGCAAGACGGTGGAATATTTGAAGCTTTACGAAGCCAAGGGTATGCCGGTTCAAGTCAGGGTGCTCGGCAACATGCTGGGTTATTTCCAAACTGAATTCGGCCCCTTAAACCAGGTCGTCCATTTGTGGGGGTATGATTCCTTGGAAGACCGGCGGGAACGACGGCAACAACTTTTCCAAGAAGACGAATGGCTGGCCTATCTCAAGGAAATGCGGCCGCTTCTCATGTCCCAGGAAAACAAGTTACTGATCCCGGCGCCGTTCAGTCCGATCGGAAATTGAACGCGGATTTCAAAACATAAGGGAACAATTGACAATGATCGATTTCTACACTTGGACCACGCCCAACGGTCGCAAGGTCTCCATCATGCTGGAAGAGCTGGGCCTGCCCTATACCACGCACGCCATCAACATCGGCGAAGGTGAACAAATGGCCCCTGATTTCCTTAAAATCGCCCCCAATAACAAGATTCCGGCCATCGTCGATAACGACAACGGCATGACGTTAATGGAATCCGGCGCCATATTGATGTATCTGGCGGAAAAGACCGGCAAGTTCCTGCCCACCGATGCAGACGCCCGCTGGCACACCATTGAATGGCTGATGTGGCAGATGGGCGGCCCCGGCCCGTTCCTGGGACAGGTCCACCACTTCGTCAAATACAACAAGGGCAAAAGCGCCTACGCCGAAGAACGCTACCTTACGGAAGCGCGGCGTCTCTATGGCGTCCTCGATCGGAGGCTGGCGGACCATGAATACATCGTCGATGATTATTCCATTGCCGACACTGCCGTCTGGCCGTGGATTTCCCGGTTCGATTGGCAGACCCTTAACCTCAACGATTACCCCAACGTCAAACGCTGGTACCTGGACATCGTCGCACGCCCCGCCGTGCAGACGGGCTTCCACATACCGAAAAAGGTTCAGGAAATTCCAATGCCGTGAACAGGCCGTGATCGCCAGCCCCTAGGGCCGGGGCGATTGAATACGGTCGATGAGTTCCTTGGTCACCGCCCTGGTGCCCATATCACCGCCAAATTCCATGGGCCGGATCCGGTTGGCGGCAAAGCCATCGTCGATACCATCCTCGATGACCTGGGCCGTATCGGCCAGCGGCTGGTGGCCGAATTGGTCGCCTAAATAATCGAGCATCATGGCGCCGCTCAAGATCGCCGCCAACGGATTCGCCCTGTCCTCGCCCATGATGTCGGGCGCACTGCCGTGGGCCGGCTGGAACAACGCATGATCGGTACCGATTTCGGCACACGCCGCCATGCCCATGCCGCCGACAAGGCCGCCGGCCAGGTCGGACAGGATGTCGCCGAACATATTTTCCATGACCAGGACATCGAAATCCCAAGGCCGTCGGATTAATTCCAAGGCCTGGGCATCGACGTAGCTATACGCCGTTTCCACATCGGGAAATTTACCGGCGCGCTCGTCAAAAATTTTCCGGAAGAATGCCATCGACCGGAACACGTTCGCCTTGTCGACGCAGGTCACCATCCCCTTATGGCCACGGGATTTGCGTTTTTGCGCCAACCTGAAGGCAAAATCATGCAGTTTTTCGGTCGTCGCCCGTGTGATGCGCAGAAGGTCCTGGACCTCGTCGTCATTTTCCACCGGGCTGCGGTCATGGACGGCGGCCGAATAAAACAGGCCTTCCGTCGACTCCCGTAAAATGACCAAATTGATTTCCGCCGCGCGGGGATCGGCGAGGCGTTGGGGCACATTCGGATAAGCCTTCACCGGGCGCACGCCCGCATACAACTGGAAAATCTCGCGCAACCGCAGATGCGGCGACATTTCGGTGCCGTCCGCGTGGCGCACCGCGGGCAGCCCGATGGCCCCCAGAAAAATGGCGTCGGCCGCCGCAGCCGCTTCCTCGGCGCCAGGCGCCATGTCGCGGCCGGTTTCCTGGAAGTATCCGGCGCCGGCCAGCAGGTCCTGGCAATCAAAATCAAACCCGCCAACACGATGTCTGGCGGCGTCAATGACAGCCAAGGCCGCGTCGGTGACATCGATACCGATGCCGTCGCCTTTAATAACGGCAATTTCAAAGCGGGGGCGTTCATGGCAATTGATACCACCTTTCCTATCGGTATATACGACGCTGGGATTTGTTGACGCTAAAGCTCCTTGCCCTCGAACGGGTGCCAACCGTCGCGGGATTCGATTCCCACCACCCACAAATCGGGATCGCGGGCCCGGGCCCGGCGAATGTATTCATCGGCCTCGGCCTCAGCTACCAGGTTTCCGGAAAACGCCACCAGCCAGCCCGCCTCGCCGTCGATGTCGCGGGCCTGGGTCAGCACCTTACAGCCGGCCTCAAACTGATTAATTTTGAGCACCAAGGTGCCGCCCTGGCTGTCGCCACGATGAACGACCATGGCGGAAACGCCGGCATCGTTACAGCGCCGGACATTGGCCATGATCCAAAATTCGGCTTTCAGGCGGTCTCCGCTCATCCCAGGCTCCTCATGCGGCACCCTGTTCATATTCTTCTAACAAGGCCTCCCAGGCATCCTCGGCGGTCTTGAGGTCCTTTTCCAACGTTCCGAGCTGCAATTGCAGGGCCGCCGGCTCTCCACCGCCGCCTTCGTAGAGCTTGGGATTGGCCATGGCCTCACGCAGCGTCGTCCGCTCTTTTTCGAGCCGGTGTACGGTCTTTTCGGCCTGGCTAAGTTTCTTCTTCAGCGCCGACAGGCCCTGGCGCTTTTCCGCCGACGCCTGGCGTTGCTGCTTTTTGTTGAGGCCGCCGCCATTTCTTTTAGTGCTTTCCCCGTTTCCCCGACCGCCATTTCCTTGGCCACCCAACAGCAAGGCGCGGTAATCGTCCAAGTCGCCTTCATAGGGCCGAACCCGGCCCTCATCGATCAGCCAAAACCGGTCCGCCGTTAGTTCGATAATATGGGGATCATGACTGACAATGATCACCGCGCCCTCGAACACATTGAGGGCCTGGATCAGGGCCTCGCGCGATTCCACGTCCAGGTGGTTGGTGGGTTCATCCAGCAGCAGGATGTGCGGCTGATCGCAGGTCATCAGCGCGAACAACAGACGCGCCTTTTCTCCGCCCGACAGGTTTTCGACCTTGGTTTCGGCGCGTTCCTGGGAAAACCCGAACCGGCCGAGCTGAGCACGGATCGATTGATCCAGGTCATCGGGCCGTTTGCGGGCCAGTTCGACAAACGGCGTCGCCTCCAGATCCAATTCGTCGGACTGGTGCTGGGCAAAATACCCGACCCGTAGTTTGCCTGATTTAGAGACCCGCCCGGCCATCGGCTGCAAACGGTTCGCCAGTAGTTTAATCAACGTCGATTTACCATTGCCGTTGGCGCCCAACGGCGCGATGCGGTCATCGGCATCAAGGCGAAAGGAAACATCGTTGAGCACCGCCGTGCCGTCATACCCGATATCGACATTGTCGGCGGTATACAGCGGCGGCGCCAGGGGCTTGGGGTCGGGAAAGGCGAAGGTGATGCTGCCTTCGTCCAGGTGTTCGGGGATCGGCTCCATGCGCGCCAGCATCTTGATCCGCGATTGCGCCTGTTTGGCCTTGGTCGCCTTATAGCGAAACCGGTCGACGAATTTTTGGATATGGGCGCGCTGGGCATCCTGTTTGACCTTGGCCTTGGCGTTCAGTTCCAGTTGCATGCGCCGGGTCGCCTCGAACCGATCATAGCCGCCCTGATAGAGTTTCAGCTTTCCCTGTTCCAGGTGAAGGATTTCGCCGACCACCCGGTTCAGCAATCCCCGGTCATGGCTGACCAACAATACGGTGCCCTTATAGCGCCGCAGATATTCCTCCAGCCACAGCCGCGCCTCCAGGTCCAGGTGGTTGGTGGGCTCATCCAGCAACAACAAATCGGGCTGGCTGAACAGCAACGACGCCAGGGCAACGCGCATCCGCCAACCGCCGGAAAAATCGTCGCAGGGTTGTTGCTGGGCCTCTTCGCTGAACCCCAGCCCGGCCAGGATGCGGGCGGCGCGGGCGGGCGCCGCATGGGCGCCCTTGTCATGCAGCCGGTTATGGATTTCGGCGATCCGGTGCGCATCGGTGGCGGTTTCGGCCTCCGTCATCAGGTCGGCCAGTTCTGCATCACCGCCAAGCACCGTGTCGATCAGGCTTTGCCGCCCGCCCGGCGCTTCTTGCGTGGTAATCCCGATCCGCCAGGCGGTCGGCGTCTCGGTGGAGCCGCCGTCGGCGTCCAAGGCACCGGTGATCAGCCGCAACAAGGTGGTCTTGCCCGATCCGTTGCGCCCGACCAGGCCAACCCGGTGGCCGGGATTGATCGCCGTTGTCGCCCGGTCAAGCAGGGTCCGGGGGCCGATTTGGTAAGTGATGTTATCGATCCGCAACATAGAAATAGTCCAATACGCTTTGTAGACCGGGGTTAGAGGCGAAAATGGCACGAATTTCAAGCAGCGAAACCCGCCAGGAAGGTTTATGATGCCTCCCATGCGGTTTTTCTATTATTTGGGCGGGTTTTTGTTGGTGTTGGCCTTCGGCTCGGCGGCGGCCGAGGCCATCCCCCGTTCCATGTCCAGCTGCGGCTGGTTCGTTTCCGCCTATGAGCTTTGATATGCCTTCTTGCCGGGAAACCTAGTGGTTACCCAAATACAGGTGGGAAAAATTTCCCCGGCGCTTTAGGACCCGCTTCTGGTCAGCCTGTTGTCTTTACCGGCGTTGTTTTTTATTCGGCGCCCCGGGCGGGACGCTGGCGTGGTATTGCCGGCCCAACAAAGAAATGACGGCGGAGGAGCTGGAGGAGCTGAAAAAGTGTGAGGAATCGCTTTTCCTGTTCGACGAATTGGCCAAGGAAGCCCGTGAAGCCGGGTATGATGACGACGAAATTACCCAGGTCGCGATCCTCAGCAATTATGGCAACATGGAATTTTTGGAATCAGAGGGCGGCACCGCGCCCTATTCCGATGAACAGGTCCTGGAGGATATGGATTTTAACGTCACGGACGGCATCGAGCCCGGTGGCAAGGGTTAGCCGTCGGTTTTGAGAGCCTCGAGAAATGCGCTTTGCGGAATTTCGACGTTGCCGAACTGGCGCATTTTCTTTTTGCCCTTCTTTTGCTTGTCCAGCAGCTTGCGTTTGCGGCTGACGTCGCCGCCGTAACACTTGGCGGTAACGTCCTTGCGCATGGCGCTGACGGTGGAGCGCGCAATGATATTGCCGCCGATGGCCGCCTGAATGGCGATCTTGAACAGCTGGCGCGGCACCAAATCCTTCAATTTGTCGCAGATGGCGCGGCCACGGGTTTCGGCGTGGCTGGCGTGAACGATGAAGCTCAACGCGTCCACCAGTTCGCCATTGACCAAAATCGACACCTTGACCAAATCGCCTTCTGCGTACGCCGCCAATTCATAATCAAAACTGGCGTAGCCACGCGATACCGATTTCAGCCGATCGTAAAAATCGATAACCACTTCATTCAACGGCAAACGGTATTGCACCATGGCGCGGCTGCCGACGTAGGTCAGTTCCGTTTGGGCGCCGCGGCGATCGGTACACAGCGTCAGCACCGCGCCCAGATATTCATCCGGTACGATAATGGTGGCGTTGATCCAGGGCTCCTCGATGAAATCGATGTGAGTAGGGTCGGGCATGTCGACCGGATTATGCAATTCCTTCACATCACCGGCGTTGGTGTGGATTTTATAGACAACACTGGGCGCGGTGGTGATCAGATCGAGATCAAACTCGCGCTCCAGGCGCTGTTGGATGATCTCAAGATGCAACAGGCCCAAAAACCCGCAGCGGAAGCCTAAACCCAAGGCGGCAGAGGATTCGGTGTCGAAGTGAAAACTGGCGTCGTTGAGATGCAGCTTGGCCAGGCTATCACGCAGGTCTTCGAACTGCCCGGCATCGACCGGGAACAACCCGCAAAACACCACCGGCACCGACGGCTTGAAACCGGGCAAGGCTTCGTCTGCGGGGCGCTTGTCCTCGGTGATGGTGTCGCCGACTTGGGTATCGGCCACGGTCTTGATGGCGGCGGTGATAAAACCGATTTCGCCGGGGCCGAGTTCGCTGACATCGACCGGCTTCGGCGCGAAATAACCGACCTTTTCGACCTGATAGGTGGCGCCCGACGCCATCATCCGGATTTTAGCGCCTTTTTTCAGCACACCGTCCTTGATCCGGACCAGGATCATCACGCCCAGGTAGGAATCGTACCAGCTATCGACCAGCAACGCCTTCAAGGCCGCGTCGGCATCGCCGGTGGGCGCCGGCAGGTGCGTGACCAGGGCTTCCAACACGGAATCGACGCCCAACCCGGTCTTCGCCGAAATTTCCAACGCCTCGGAAACGTCGAGACCGACCACCTCTTCGATCTGCTTTTTAATACGATCCGGTTCGGCGGCGGCCAGGTCGATCTTGTTCAGCACCGGCACGATTTCATGATCCGCGTTGATCGCCAGATAGGCATTGGCCAGGGTCTGCGCCTCCACCCCTTGGGTCGCGTCGACCATCAGCACCGAGCCCTCGCACGCCGCCAGCGATCGACTGACCTCATAGGTGAAATCGACATGGCCGGGGGTGTCCATGAGGTTGAGCTGATAGGTCTCGCCGTCGGCCGCCTTATATTTCAACCGCACCGTCTGCGCCTTGATGGTGATGCCGCGCTCGCGCTCCAATTCCATGGAATCAAGCACCTGCTCCGACATTTCCCGGTCCGTTAGACCGCCGCACATCTGAATCAGGCGGTCGGCCAGCGTCGACTTGCCATGATCGATATGGGCGACGATGGAAAAGTTGCGGATGTGGGAAAGGTCGGTGCTCATTAAGGGTTTTCCTGTTTGGCGTGACGCATTTTCAGCCCCGCCAGGTATTCATCTTGGTCAAATTTCCGGCCACAGGCCATGCACGTCACCGGCCCGAAGGGTTCCGCCTCGGGGTCGAAATTACCCAGCGTCACATTCTGGGCCTCGCCGCAGTTGGGGCAGGGAACGGGAACAATTGGGATCGGCATGGAGGGGCTTTTACACCGCGCAGCCCGGAGTCTCAATGCCTGTGATGGCGCTAAATCTTCGGCACATCGAGGCCCTTCTGGCGGCAGGCGGCGATGACGGTGTTGCGGAGCAGGTTGGCGATGGTCACCGGGCCGACGCCGCCGGGCACCGGGGTGATGTGGGCGGCGACCTGTTGGGCTTCTTCGAAGTTGACATCGCCGACTAAGCGCGTCTTTCCCTCGCCTTTTTCTGGCGCGTCGATGCGGTTGATACCGACGTCAATAACCGTCGCGCCGGGCTTGATCCAACTGCCGGGGACCATTTGCGGCTGGCCAACGGCGGCGATCAGAATATCGGCCTCGCGGCAACGTTCGCCCAAATCGACCGTGCGGGAATGGGCGATGGTGACGGTGCAATGTTCGGCCAACAGCAGCGCCGACATCGGTTTACCGACGATGTTCGACCGGCCCAATACCAACGCCCGCTTGCCCTTCAGTTCGCCCAGCGTTTCCTTCAACATCTGCAAGCAGCCGTAGGGCGTGCACGGTACCAGGGCTTCCGCGCCCGTCCACAAACGCCCGACGTTGACGACGTGGAAGCCATCAACGTCCTTGTCCAGGTCGATGGCGGCGATCACCTTGGCCTCGTCGATCTGGTCCGGCAGCGGCAGTTGCACCAGGATGCCGTGGACGGCGTCATCGCCGTTGAGCGTTTCGATCAGGTCGAGAAGGTCTTGTTCCGGGGTGGCCGCATCGAGGCGGATGGTGTTTGACTCCATGCCGGCCGCCGCCGTCTGTTTACCCTTGTTGCGCACGTAGACCTGGCTGGCCGGGTCTTCGCCGACGAGGATGACGGCGAGGCCGGGCTGGTGGCCGCGCGCGGTCAGGGCGGCGGCGCGCTGTGCGGCCTCGGCGCGGAGTTGTTTGGCAAGCGCGTTGCCGTCAATGAGTTGGGCGGTCATGGCTGGGCGGAGGAGGGAGAGGGCAAACCGCGATTATAAATCGCCGCCTCCCTTCCGGCCGCCCGGATGATCGCTTGGTTTTTCCTGCAGCCGAATCAGGCGTTGCGCGACAGGGCCAGGCGCAGCAGGTCTGCCACCGTATTCACGTTGAGCTTTTCCATGATGTTGGCGCGGTGTGCTTCCACCGTCTTGATGGAAATGCCCAGATCGTCGGCGATCTGCTTGTTCAGGCGGCCGGCGACGATGCGCTCCAGCACTTGCTGTTCGCGTGTGGTCAGGCGGCCGAGCAGGTCCTTGGCGGCCTTTTGCTCGCGGGCGACCGAGTCTTCGCTGCGCGCCTTGCTGAGCATGCGTTCCACCAGCTCGCGCAGTTCGGATTCATCGAACGGCTTTTCAATGAAGTCCACCGCGCCTTTCTTCATGGTCGACACAGCCAACGGCACGTCGCCGTGGCCCGTGACGAAGACGATCGGCATGCGGTTGTTCTCTGCCAACAGGCGGTCTTGCAGTTCGGGGCCGCTCATGCCTTGCATGCGCACGTCAAGGATCAGGCAGCCGACGCCTTCGCCGCGCTTGTCGTCGACCAGGAATTCTTCTGCGCTGCGGTAGGTGCGGACGGTGTAGCCGTTGCCTTCGAGCAGCCACGTCAACGAGTCACGCATGGCTTCATCGTCATCGACGACGAACACGGTTTCGTTGCGCGGCGCAACTGCGGCGGGCGTTGTGCTCATGGAGGAGTCCTCGGTCTACGTTCTATGTTTTAAAAACGATTTACAGCGGATTCAGCGGCAGGATGATTTTAAACGTACAGCCGATGCCATCGGCGTTGTTTTCTACCCAGAGCCTGCCGAGGTGGGATTCTATGATGGAGCGGCAGATGTTCAGCCCCATACCCATGCCGTCGGATTTTGTACTGAAGAACGGCTCGAACAGCCGCTCCTTGGTGCTGTCGTCCACGCCCGGGCCCTGGTCGATCACCTCGATCAGCACGGAATTTTCCGGGTCGTTGATCAGGTTGGCGTGCAGGCGCAGCACGCTGGCGGCGCGCAGGCGCGGGTGGGCGGCCATGGCTTCGGCGGCGTTCTTGAGCAGATTGACGAGCACCTGCTTGATGAGCACCGGATCGACATACAGAGGCGGCAAGTCGCCTGGCAGGCGCGTGAGAGTGGTGATGCCACGCCGCGTGGCTTCGAGTTCGGCCAGACCCACGGCGTCGGCAACGATCTCGCGCAGGTCGGATTCGCGCCGCTGCGGCTGGCTGCGTTTCACGAAGCCGCGGATGCGCTGGATGATGGTGCCGGCACGCACGGCCTGGGCGGAGGTCTTCTCAAGCACCGGGATCAGCTCTTCCGGCGTGCTGCGTCCGCTCTTCAGGCGGCCGACGGCGCCCATGCAGTAGTTGTTGATGGCAGCCAGCGGCTGGTTCAGCTCGTGCGCCAGCGATGAGGCCATCTCGCCCATCGTCGTCAGGCGGCTGGTGAACTGCAGGCGCTCTTCGTGCTGGCGCGTCATCTCTTCGGCGGCCTTGCGCACGGTGATGTCGGTGGCGATCTGCATCTGTGCGAGGTGGCCGTCGACCCACTGGATGTAGCGGCGCCGCACTTCAAACCACTTCTGCATCGATGGCACATAGATTTCGCGCGCATCTGCCGCGTGCGGTGTCAACTCGGACGCGGGCAGGCCGGCGTAGGCGTCCACCAGGTCGAGTGCATCGCTGGAAACGTCTTCCGTGTTGACGTCGTTGCCGGAGAGCTGCAGGTGGCCGAACGCCTCCCAGCCGAAAAGCTGGCGGTAGTAGCGGTTGGCGAACAGCAGCTCCGCCTTGTCGGTCGAGAGCACGGACACGGCCGCATCCAGGCTCTCCAGCACCGTGGTGAAGCGGTCGTGCGCGGCGGCCAAGTCTTCACGGGCGCGTTTGGGCTCAGTAATGTCCGTGATGGAACTCATCCACCCCGTGTGCCGGCCGCGTGCATCGATCAGCGGCGAGACGTACATCCGCGCATAGAAGCTCGTACCGTCGCGGCGCATCATGCGCAATTCCATGCCGTTGGCGGGGGCCTTGCCACGCAAGGTCAGCTCGATGTGCTTCTGCATCTCGCCGACCTCGTTGGGCGGCCAATACGGGAAGGGCGGCATGCGCCCGACCAGCTCGGCTTCCGTCCAGCCGATCATGCGGCAGAACGCCGGGTTCACGTAGGTGATGCGGCCGTTGAGGTCGAGCGAACGCATGCCGATCACCATGGAGTTTTCCATAGCGCGGCGGAACGACGTTTCCGCCAGCAACGCGCGCTGCGCTTCAGAGCGGCGGCTGGTGTGGCGCCACACGCTCCAGAGGCTCCAGATCACGAAGCACGACAGGCCGGCCACCAGCCACATCAGCATGTTGTTGGGCAGGTTGGACGGAGCGGGATACGCCTCGGCCCGCAGCGAGAGCGAATGTCCCGGTGGGTCGAGCAGCACCTCGTACGACGCCGCCGCCTTGGGCACCGGCCGCAACGACGTGCTTGCGCGGACCACGTTGTTCTTGTCGACCAGCGAGAAGCGGTAGCGGTCTGTCAACTCGCCCGGCAGCAGTTGCGTGAGGATGCCCGTGACCGAATACATGGCGCCCACCGTGCCGAGGAATTCGTTGTCGCGCACGATCGGGACTTCCATGAGCATGAAGCTCTCGCCGCGCTCGTTCTGGATGGGGCGCGAATAGACGGCACGCTGCGTTTCACGCGCGGCATCGTAGGCAGATTGGATTTCGGGTTCGAGCGGATGGTCGCGTGTTTCGCGCACGCGCGCCGTGAATTCGGAGGTGGACGGGAACGCCCAGCGCGGGCG
Source organism: Rhodospirillales bacterium (assembly GCA_016763915.1). Next base: position 1,692 of record JAESSX010000318.1, on the reverse strand, counting down.
GCGCGTGGCATCCAGCCAGTTGATGAAGACAAGCTCCGGGTTCTCGCGCAGGAGCTGGCGGGCGGCATCGCGATAGGCGCTCGGGTCAAGCTGCGCGGCACCGATATCGCGCGCCAGGGCGGCTACCTGATCCTGGTTGCTCTGCAGGGACAGGCGAACCTTCTGCTCGGCCCAGGCGGCATCGCGGTAGAGGGCGTCGCGCTGCTGCTGCACCTCCGTGGCGTGCAACTGATACAGGATGAAAATCATCGCGCCAGCAAACAGGACGATTGCCACCAGCGGGATGAACATGAACCAGTTGGTCGTCCACAGCCGGCCCAGGCGGGTCAGCCACAGACGGCGGGGCATGTTCGGGCGAACGGTCTCGTCCGACGGCTGTTCGGACGCGTTCACGGAAATGGGCGCAGGCGCCGCAGGCGTTGACGGCTCGGACTTGGCGGCCGGGTCCTGCGAAGCGTGGGAGGGGGCAAGCATGATGGGCGGACGAACGCCGGAATTCTGCGGAGGTAAAGGAGTGGACATCTGTGCAACTGCGCAAAACTAAGTGTAACGGCAATCAACCTGCGGGTCGCTTGGGGAAACCGCTTGGTGAGGTGTCTTGTTCGCTCGGAAAATGCTGCGCTGCAATGTCAAAGGTGATTTGTTTTGCGTCGCGGCAATATTCCACATTATAAAAAACCATATCGCAATTTGAAAATTCCGCTTGTGCTGCGTTTGCGGGTGCCCATAGAATCAGCGCAAAAGTCGGGGTGGCCCTTGCGTGCGTGTGAACGCGCGTGCCAGTGGGCGCCTCACAAGAGACGCAACTACCGTTACTGCTACCAAGGAGACCGCCATGTCGGCCGTACCAGAACAAGTCCTGGGTGCCACGAGCGCCAGCGACGTTGATCCCCAGGAAACCAAGGAATGGCTGGAGGCGCTGCAAGGCGTCATCGGCGCGGAAGGCCCGCAGCGCGCGGCATTCCTCCTCGACAAGCAGATCGAGTACGCGCGCATCAACGGCGTGACGTCTCCGCTGCACGCAGAAACCCCCTATATCAATACGATCCCGGTCGAGAACCAGGACCGCATTCCTGGCAACCAGGAAATCGAGCACCGCATCCGTTCGTATACGCGCTGGAACGCCATGGCGATGGTGCTGCGCGCGAACAAGGACACCAACGTCGGCGGCCATATCTCGTCGTTCGCTTCGGCGGCCACGCTGTATGACGTCGGCTACAACCACTTCTGGCACGCCCCGTCGGACAAGCACGGCGGCGACATGGTTTTCGTGCAGGGGCACTCGGCGCCGGGCGTGTACTCGCGCGCATTCCTGCTGGGCCGTCTGAGCGAGGAGCAACTCGACAGCTTCCGCCAGGAAGTCGACGGCAAGGGCATCTCGTCGTACCCGCACCCGTGGCTGATGCCGGATTTCTGGCAATTCCCGACCGTGTCGATGGGCCTGGGCCCGATCATGGCGATCTACCAGGCGCGCTTTACCAAGTACCTGGCCAGCCGCGGCCTGATCCAGAACTGGGAAAACCGCAAGGTCTGGGCGTTCCTGGGCGACGGTGAAACCGACGAGCCGGAATCGCTGGGCGCAATCGGCATGGCCGGCCGTGAGAAGCTGGACAACCTCGTCTTCGTGATCAACTGCAACCTGCAGCGCCTGGACGGCCCGGTGCGCGGCAACGGCAAGATCATTCAAGAGCT
>JAESSX010000317.1 GCA_016763915.1 Rhodospirillales bacterium | reverse complement strand
CGCCGGCGTATCGCTTCGGGCTCGGGCACCACCGTCCAAGACGTCAACCGAGTCCTCAAACAGTTCAAGCAGATGGCCCAGATGATGAAAAAGGCCGGCAAGATGGGTAAAAGAGGAATGGCCATGCCGCCGGGCATGATGCCGCCCGGCATGCCGCCCGGCCCCTTCCGATAGACAACGAAGACCGACATCGCAGAACACCAACAAAAACCATTGAAACTTAAAACCGCAAAAGGACGACGAACACATGTCTTTGAAAATCAGACTTTCCCGGGGCGGCGCTAAAAAACGCCCCTTCTATCGCATCGTGGTGACGGATTCCCGCAACCCGCGCGACGGCCGCTATATCGAGCGTCTCGGCACCTATAACCCGATGGTCGCCAAGGACAATCCGGAACGCCTGGCCATCAAGGAAGACCGGATCAAGTACTGGCTCGGCGTCGGCGCCCGGCCGACCGACCGCGTGGCCCGCTTTCTGAGCGGCGTCGGCCTGGTCGACAAACCGGCCGTCCCGGAACAGACCAAGCAGCACCTGCCGCGCGCCAAGACCCTGGAACGCATGAAGGTTGCCGAGGACAAAGCCAAGCAGGCCCAGGAAGCCGCCGCCAAGGCAGCCGAGGAACCGGCTAAGGAAGAAGCCCCGGCGGAAGAAGCCCCGGCGGAAGAAGCCCCTGCTGAGGAAGTGAAAGCCGAGGAAGCTCCTGCCGAGGAAGCCAAGACAGAAGACGCCCCGGCCGAAGAAACCAAAGCCGAAGACGCCCCGGCCGAAGAAGCCAAAGCCGAAGACGCCCCGGCCGAAGAAGCCAAAGCCGAGGACGCCCCGGCCGAAGAAGCCAAAGCCGAGGACGCCAAAGAGGAAGTGAAAGAGGAAGTGAAAGAGGAAAAAGAGGCCGGCTAACCCCGGCTTCCGGATTCCTGGAACGTTATGACGACATCAACCGAAGACCGGGTCTGCGTCGGCGCCGTGGCCGGCGTTCGCGGCCTCAAGGGCGAAGTCCGGATCAAGAGCTTTACCGCCGATCCTGACGACATCGCCGCCTACGGCCCGGTGTCGACGGAAGACGCCAGCCGGTCTTTCCGGGTCAAGGTGACGGCCCACGCCAAGTGCCTGCTGATCGCCCGGCTGGACGGCGTCAACGACCGGACCGCCGCCGAGGGACTGAAGGGCACCCGGCTCTATGTGCCGCGCAGCGCTTTGCCGAAGCCCGGGGACGGCGACTTCTACCACGCCGACCTGGTCGGCCTGGCGGCGGAGACGGAGACCGGGGAACGGCTGGGGACGGTCAAGGCGGTTCATAATTTCGGCGCCGGCGACATTCTCGAGATCGCCGTGCCGCAAGACGGGCCGGAGGAAGGAAAAGAAGACCTGATGGTGCCGTTCACCTTAGATACGGTGCCGGAGGTCGATTTGCCGGGCCGGCGCGTGATCGTTGTGCCGCCGGCCTATGTCGAGGCCGACGGCCCCGATGGTGAAGGCGAAGACGAGAACGGACAGGAATAAAGCGCGTAAGGATTGGAACGTGGCCAAAGCAGACACCATATGGAAAGCCAAGGTGCTGACGCTGTTCCCGGATATGTTTCCGGGCGCGCTGGGCCTGTCGCTCGCCGGCCAGGGGCTGAAAGACGGTGTCTGGGCGCTGGAAACGGTGGACATTCGGGACTTCGCGAGCGATAAACACCGCTCCGTGGACGCCGCCCCTTTCGGCGGCGGCCCCGGCATGGTCCTGCGCCCCGACGTGGTGTCGGACGCCATCGACGCGGCTACGGCCACGGACAAGGATTTGGCGCTGATTTACCTGACGCCGCGCGGCCGTCCGTTGGACCAGGCCCGGGTCAGGCAACTGGCCGCCGGCCCGGGTGTTGTGTTGTTGTGCGGACGTTTCGAGGGGCTGGACGAACGGGTCGCGCAAGCCCACGCGGCGGAGGAAATCAGCCTCGGGGACTTTGTCCTGTCCGGGGGGGAAGTGGCGGCCACCGCCGTGTTGGATGCCTGTGTGAGGCTGCTGCCGGGAATTGTCGGCGCGCCGGACTCGCTGGCGGAGGAAAGTTTTGAGAAGGGCCTGCTGGAATACCCCCAGTACACCAGGCCCCAGGAATGGAAAGGCCGAAAGGTTCCCGACGTTCTGGTTTCCGGACACCACGAAAAGGTCCGGGCCTGGCGGCGGAGCCAGGCAGAGGACATAACCCGTGAGAGGCGCCCCGACCTGTGGGCCCGCTACGCGGCCGACAACGGTTAGAATATTTGCATCTAGAGATTGAAAACGTAAGGACGAAAGCCATGAACATCATCAACGAAATCGAAAAAGAACAGCGCGATAAGCTGCTCGCCGAACACCCGGTGCCCGACTTCGGCCCCGGCGACACGGTTCGGGTCAACGTCAAGGTCGTGGAAGGGGCCCGCGAGAGGGTCCAGGCCTTTGAAGGGGTTTGCATCGCGCGCAAGAACGCCGGGCTCAATTCGGCCTTCACGGTGCGCAAGATTTCCTACGGCGAAGGCGTCGAAAGGGTGTTTCCGCTGCATTCCACCGCCATCGATTCCATCGAGGTGACCCGCCGCGGCAATGTCCGTCGCGCCAAGCTGTATTACCTGCGTGGGCTGACCGGCAAACGCGCCCGCATCACCGAAAAAACCGACTGGACGTCTTCGAAAAAGAAGAAAGCCGACGCCGCCCAAACCGAGGCCAAGGCCGAAAAGAAAGCCGAGGCCAAGGCCGAAAAGAAAGCCAAGACCAAGGACGACAAATAACAAGAGGGCCATCACGCCCCCCAAGGAAGAAGACTCGGAAGGAAAGTTCAATGGGCACCCCCCGGACGTTGTTCGACAAAATCTGGAACAGCCATTTGGTCAACGTGCAGGATGACGGCACGTGTCTGATCTACATCGACCGCCATCTGATCCATGAGGTCACCAGCCCGCAGGCCTTCGAGGGCCTGCGCAGCGCCGGACGCAAGGTGCGCCGGCCGGATGCGACGCTGGCCGTCGTCGATCATGACGTGCCGACCACCGACCGCTCCAAGCCCATCGAAGACCCCGAGGCCCGGATCCAGATCGAAGCGTTGAGACGCAACAGTGAAGAGTCCGGCATCCAGATGTTCGACATGGACGACATCCGCCAGGGCATCGTCCACATCATCGGCCCGGAACAGGGCTTCACCCTGCCCGGCACGACCATCGTCTGCGGCGACAGCCACACCGCCACGCACGGCGCCTTCGGGGCGCTGGCCTTCGGCATCGGCACGTCAGAGGTCGAACACGTGCTGGCAACCCAGACACTGCTGCAAAGCCCGTTGAAAAACATGCGCATCAACGTCGAGG
>JAESSX010000316.1 GCA_016763915.1 Rhodospirillales bacterium | reverse complement strand
CCTGGCGATCTTGGGCGCCAGCAGGGAACTCTGAACCCCCGTCGTCAGCAACATCAGCCCACGGTCTTTAAGCGCCTGCAGTATCGGCGTCAGCTGGGCTTCCGAGGTGCCGAACCGGGACCCCATGACCGTGGCGACGCCGAAATAGCCGCTCACCTGGCTAAGAATCAGTTCCAGCCGCTTGATGTTGTCCTCTTCCTTGAGCGACGTATCCAGCGAATAGGGGCCGGCATCCTGGACCGGAAACCTCTCACTTTCCATGGGCAACGTCATCATGACCTCGTGGCCGACCAGACGCGCGCGCACAAGCCAGTCACTCAGGTCCCGGGCATAGGGGTCGAGCGCCAGAGTCACCTGCGCAGGCAGTTTGCCGATAGCGGCCATGCCCGAAGCCCGGCTCAAGCCAAACCCCATGACGACGATGGCCACCCGTTTTCCCGTATCCTCTCCCTCAAAGGGCCGGGCATAGGCTTTCCAGGACACCTCGCCGTCCTTGGACGTAATCGGCAAGGTCCCGGTCAGGCCTTCTTTTTTCTCGATCAGGCGGACATCGGGCGTCGCGCCCAGGGGCTTGCCGCCTTTTTGATTGGGGATGGTCCTCAGCGTCACCGACGTCACCGCGGGGATGACAATGCCGGCGCCCTCCTCCTGGGCCGCGCCGCCGATAGCGTTCAGCGATCCGCCGAGCGGATTGGCCCGGCCGCCGAAACGCACGCCGATATCGCCAACGGTGCGGGCCAGAGAATTTGAACCACCCGGCTGCGGAGATTTGGGATTCGTCGCTGTTGAAGGGGCCGTCCCTAAAGCGGATTTCCGTGGCGCGCTCGGCGTCATAACGCCTTTCTTCGTGCTTCCGGAGAATTGGTTCAGCCCGCCCCCGCCAGACGCTTTTCCCCGCCTGGGCGGCAACGCCAGCCCGACCATCGGCCCCTTGGAGGGCTTTCCGGCAATCCCGGCGGATGGCTTCGCCGCGCCGTCGCCGCTGTCGAAGTACCACCACCCGGCGCCGCCGGCAACTCCCGCCAACAGGACAAAAGCCCCGGCCGCGGCAAGGACCATCGGGCGGCGGGCAAAGGATCGTCCGCCCTCCTCGTCCTCATCCTCCTCGTCGTCACCGAATTCCACATCGTCGTCGACAACCGCCGGCACGGCTCCATCGCCATCCTCGTCGCCGGAATCCTGAGCGTCCTCGAATTCGTCGTCGGACTCGTCGTCGGCGCCCTTTTTCCGGAACAGCTTGGAAAAGTTAGGAAGCTTAGGAAATTTCACGTTCTTACCCCAATGGTTATCCGTTTATCCTCCCAAGGGGCATAATATTTGCTTAATTCGTCGTTACCGCCTTGCTGGAGAACAGAGAAACCCCCCGCAACAGGTCCAGCGCACGGGCCAGTTGGTAATCCTGCGGTGTATCTTTCATGGCGTCCTTGCCATCTTTTTTCTTGGCGTCCGGGCTATCTTTCGTGGCCTTGCCGTCACCCGGATTTTTGCCCTTGGCGTCGTCGCCGTTGTCCAAAGCATTGCGAAGATCCGATTCAAACCGGCGTTTGGGCGCATCAAGGGTTTCGATCCGGGCCTGTTTAACCAGGATATCGGGGTCGATCCCCTTGGCCTGGATCGACCGCCCCGAGGGCGTGTAATAGCGCGCCGTGGTCAGACGCATGGCGCCGTGGCCGGCCAGCGGCATGATCGTCTGCACCGAGCCCTTGCCGAAGGACTTGGTCCCCATGATGACGGCGCGACGGTGGTCCTGGAGCGCGCCGGCGACGATTTCGGACGCCGAGGCGGAACCGCCGTTGACCAGCACCACAATCGGCAGGCCTTCGGCCAGATCGCCGGGCCGGGCATTGAAGCGCTGCGTATCCTCGGGCTGGCGGGACCGGGTGGAAACGATTTCGCCTTTATCCAGAAAGGCATCGGAGACAAAGATCGCCTGATCCAGCAACCCGCCCGGATTGTTGCGCAGGTCCAGAACATAGCCCTGGATGTCCGGGCCGATCTCCTTACGCAATTTAGCCATTTCCTTTTTCAGGCCTTTATCGGTCTGTTCGTTGAACTGGGTAATGCGGACGTAACCGACTTTTTTCTCGACCCGCGAGCGTACCGACGTGATCTTGATGACCGCCCGCGTGATGGTGACGTCGAAGGGGTCCTTGCCCTCGCGGCGAATGGTCAGTTTGAGGTCGCTGCCGACCTTGCCGCGCATTTTGTCGACCGCCTGGGTGAGCGTCAGCCCCTGAATGGTCTTGCCGTCCAGGTGGGTGATGAAATCGCTGGGCTTGATACCGGCGCGGAACGCGGGCGTGTCGTCAATGGGCGAAATCACCTTGACGAAGCCCCCTTCCATGGTGACGCGAATGCCCAGGCCGCCGAATTCCCCGCGGGTGTTGACCTGCATGTCGCGGAAGCTTTTGGCGTTCATATAACTGGAATGGGGATCGAGCGACGTCAGCATGCCGCTGATGGCGGCTTCGATCATTTCCTGATCGGTCGTGGCTTCGACGTATTCGGCGCGGACCCGCTCGAACACATCGCCGAACAGATTCAGCAATCGATACGTATCAGCATCGTTCTTTTTGTCTTCCTTGGACAACGCCGCACCGGCGCTCAACAAGGGGGAAACCAACAACGCGATAGCGGCCGAGGCCATTACAATACGGATTTTCATTCGCTTACCTTATCTTTTTGCAGACAGCCACGGTAGCGGGTTAATCGGTTGGCCGTTGCGCCTGAGTTCGACGTAGAGTATCGGTTTCCGGCGATCAGAGCGTCCCATGACGCCGACCGGTTCCCCGGAGATGACCCATTGTCCCATGGTACTGTCGATCCGGGCCAGACCGGACAGGAGACTATGATATCCTTCGCTGTGTTCGATTATCAAGAGTTCCCCATAGCCGCGGAACTTTCCGGCATAGACGACGCGCCCTTCGTAGGGGGCGACCACCTGGGCGCCGGGAGCGGTTTCCAGCCTCATGCCCTTGCGCTTCAGGCCGGTGGCGAGCGTCTGGCCGAAACGGCCGACGATGCGTCCCACCACCGGGGCCGGCAGTTTTCCCCGCTGGGAGCTGATCGGCGCGCCGGTCAGACCGGCCGGCAGTCCGGTCACTGTTGCGGCAGGGATGGCGGCGGATTTGTTCGCGTCCACGGAGCCATGCGGGCGGGTTTTTACCGGCCTGGGAGCGCGCGGAGCCGTGCGCGCAACTTTTTTGGCGCGGGCCTTGTTCAGTTTTTTCAGCAGTTCCCGCAGGGTCGCCGCCTCGCCCACCAGGGTCTTGAGCCGCCTGGCTTCGGCCCGGCGCTCGGCCAGGGTGCGGTGT
>JAESSX010000315.1 GCA_016763915.1 Rhodospirillales bacterium | reverse complement strand
CGTTCCCTGGCGTTGAATGGCGGGGGCGTATTTCGGACGTTCGGTATCCGCCGTGAGGCCGCCCGCACTGTCCCGGGCGCGCGCCTGTTTGTCTACGGAGGCGAGATTGGGAAAGGCTTGATCGGATCCCGGAGGCGCCTTGCCCCGGTCGGCAACGAGGCCGCTCTCCTTGCCGCCTTTGGCGGCCTTGGCGTCTTCCTCACCGGCGAAGAAATCGACCGTGCCCCGGTACCATTCCGCCGGGTTGACGGCGTCCGGCACCCGCGAACAGGCGCCCAGGAAAGACGTGCTCAGGACAACGCCCATCACCATCCAGGCTGCCTTGCCAGGCAAAATTCGTGACGGGATATGGTTAATGGTTGCCATTGTTTCTGAACCCCTCAATTTTTTATTCCATCCACAAGGAACGGCATATTACCTTAAGAATCGCACGTTGCCTTAAAAAGGTTAACCGTTTGCAAACGAAGCGAGATTATGTTGCACTGCAACATACACTACAGCATACACTGCAACTTAAATTAAGGCGGCGTAAGTTTAGCGTCTCCCGATTTCCTAGCCAGCCGATCATAAAGGATTGCAATGAACGATCAACCGGGCAACGACGGCGGCAAACCGGACATTGCCCAAATCTCGCGGTCCATGGCCGAAATCGCCGAAACCAGCCAGCGGTTGATCAGTGAATTCCTGGCCCGTCAAATGGCGAACGGGACGGGGAATGGAACCGCCGACGCAACCGGTTCCGGCACGGATTCCTTCAACCCCGACCCCTTTAACATCAGCGGCGCGTTCCGGGAATTGACCGTGTGCATGATGTCCGACCCGGCGAAGCTGATGCAGGCCAATCTGGCGCTGTGGCAGGATTACGCCAAATTATGGCACAACACCGCGACGCGCATGATCGACGCAGAGGCCGAGCCGATGGTAACGCCGGACCCCGGCGACCGCCGTTTCAGGCATCAATCCTGGAACGAAAACAATGTCTTCGATTACATCAAGCAGTCTTACCTGCTGACCTCGCGCTGGCTGCAAACCACCGTCGCCGACGTCGACGGCCTGGACGACCAGGATGCCCGGAAGGTCGATTTCCATACCCGCCGGTTCGTCGAGGCCCTGTCGCCGAGCAATTTCGTCCTGACCAACCCCGAGGTTTTGGCGGCGACCGCCGATTCGGGAGGCGAGAATCTTGTTCATGGCTTGAAGAATCTTCTTAACGATATGGATGAAGGCCGTCTGAAAATCCGGATGACCGATGAGGATGCCTTCGAGGTCGGCGGCAATGTCGCCGAAAGCACCGGCAAGGTGGTTTACCGCAACGACCTGATCGAACTGCTGCAATTCGACCCGTTGACGAAAAAGGTCAGCCAACGCCCGCTTCTGATCATCCCGCCCTGGATCAACAAGTTTTACATCCTGGATTTACGCCGGGAAAACTCGTTCATCCGCTGGGCCAATGAACAGGGCCACACGGTGTTCGCCATCTCCTGGGTCAACCCGGACGGGAAATTGTCCGGCAAATCCTTCGAAGATTACATGCTCGATGGCCCGCTTTCGGCGCTCGACGCCATCGAACTGGCCAGCGGTGAGAAAAAGGTCAACGCCATCGGCTATTGCTTAGGGGGAACGCTGTTGGCCTCGACGCTGGCCTATATGGCGGCCAAAAAGGACACCCGCATTCAATCGGCGACCTTTTTCGCCGCCATGGTGGATTTCGAGGAAGCCGGCGAACTGGGCGTCTTCATCGATGAAGAACAGATCTCCGGCCTGGAAAAGAAGATGGACGAACACGGCTATCTGGAAGGCGCTCATATGGCTGCCACCTTCAACATGATGCGCGGCAACGATTTGATCTGGTCGTTCGTGGTCAACAATTATTTATTGGGCAAGGAGCCCTTCCCGTTCGATCTTCTGTACTGGAATTCCGATTACACGCGCATGCCGGCGGCCATGCATTCGTTCTATCTGCGCAACATGTACCTGGAAAACAAACTGGTTGAGGCGGGCGGCATTACCCTCGCCGGGGTGGCGCTGGACCTGAGGAAAATCAAGACGCCTTGCTACATCGTCTCGGCCCGGGAAGACCACATCGCGCCGTGGAAATCGACCTACGCCGCGACCGGGCTCTATCGTGGGGCGGTGAAATTCGTGCTCTCGGCGTCGGGCCATATCGCCGGCATCGTCAACCCGCCGGCGGCGAAGAAATACTGCTACTGGACCAACGGGCAAACGCCGCCAACCCCGGACCAATGGTTAGAAGGGGCCGAAAAACACGACGGTTCGTGGTGGCCCGACTGGAACAAGTGGATCGCACCCCACGCCGGCAGGAACGACGTGCCGGCGCGCAAACCCGGCGCGGGCAAGCTGAAACCCCTATCGGACGCGCCCGGCGCGTATGTCCGGGTACGGTCGGAATAAAAAGCACGATGCCCCGTCCCCCCGGCGAACAGGCCCTGATCGACCGCTTCTCGACCACCTACCGGCGGCTGACATCGTCCGCGACCATGCTCGATATCGAACGCGCCGTGTGCGGCTGCGATTACGGCTGCACCAGCTGGACGACGCGCAGCGAAGCCGACACCGTCGCCGGTCTGCTGGGCCTCGGGCCCGGTGTCGGCCTGCTCGACATCGGCTCGGGGTCGGGCTGGCCGGGCCTGTATCTGGCACAGGAAACCGGCTGCACCGTCACCCTCACCGATCTGCCGCCGGACGGCTTGCAAATCGCCCGCCAACGGGCCGAAGCCGACGGGCTGGACGGGACCTGCGCCATCGTCCAGGCCGACGGCGCGGCGCTGCCGTTCCGCGACGGCGGCTTCGACGCCCTGTTCCATTCCGACGTGCTGTGCTGCCTGATGGATAAACCGGGCGTCCTCGAATCCTGCCGCCGGGTGATCAACGATAGCGGCCGGATGGTATTTTCGGTGATCCTGATCGCGCCCGGCCTGTCGGACGCCGATTACGCCGTCGCCGCCGACGGCGGCCCGACCTTCATCGAAACCGGCACGCCGTACCCCGAGATGCTGCAACGCGCCGGCTGGACCATCACCGGACACAGCGACCTCACGAAGGATTATTTCGAGACCTTCGCCAAGATGTACGCGCTCGAACAGGCCAACGAGGACGAACTGATAAAAGTCCACGGGGCCGAAGGTGCGGCGGAACTGCTGGCGCGCCGCAAAGCCACCCTCATCCCCATCGAGCGAGGCCTGCTCAGGCGCGAGTTGTTCAGCGTGGTTCCCTTATCCTAGAGCAACCTGCCCTCGAGTGAGGGCAGATAAGTTGCTCTGACTATTTGGAATCGATCAAATTATCTGCCATCAAACACCTCCATTTGATGGCAGTTTGATCTAGGCGCCGGGGTCGGCGTAGAGACCGGCGGCCTTGATGCCGGCGATGGCGCAGGCCTCGTCGTTGCCGGAATTATCGCCGCTGATGCCGACGGCGCCGATGATCCCGCCGCCATCACTCGCGCGCACCAGCACGCCGCCCGGCACCGGCACCATGCGCCCGCCCGAAGCCGTTGCGACGGCGGCGAGAAACTGCGGGTTCTTTTCCGTCAATTCCCGGGACCCGAGGGCGAAGCCAAGCGCGCCGTAGGCCTTGCCGTTGGCGATTTCCGGCCTGAGGATGCCGCTGTCGTCCTGGCGCATGAAGGCGACCGGATGGCCGCCGGCATCGAGCACGGCGACGGTCAACGGACGGCATCCGATTTCGCGCCCCTTGGCAAACGCGGCGTCGATGATCTTCGCCGCCTGGTCGAGTGATAGCTTGGTCATGGTGCGGCCCCCCTGGGCATCGGTGGTCTGACACAACGGCAACTTTAAAACACTAACCATTCATACGGCTTGGACAATCGATTTCGGAAAGTCCATTGGCCGCCCTGTTTCCGGATTCAACGGCAACCGGTCAGGCGCCCCAAATGGCCGCGGGGGAATGTTGCGCTCTTGCCCGGACGGGGAAACGGAAATATGATTTTCATGAATGTGACGTTTATTCGGGAAACGGCCTATTGGATATGGTGTCTCGAAAACAAAAACCACGGAAGCCCCCGAAGATCAGCGCGGAGAAAATTCTTAGCGCGGCGCTGGACCGCGCCGAGGCTGAAGGCTGGCAGAACATTCGCCTGCATGACATTGCCGATGATCTCGGCACCTCCCTGCCGGTCATCAAAGAACACTTCCGCGATCAGGACGCCATCGCCAATGCGTGGTTTCGCAACAGCCTCGACGCCCTGCTGGCGCCCACCGGGAAAGATTTTCGCGACCGGCCGCCGAAAGAACGGTTGTTTCTGGTCGTCATGCGCTGGCTCGACGCCATGGCGGATCACCGGCGGGTGACGGCTCAAATGATCCAGGGCAAATTGTATTTCGGACATCCGCATCATTGGGTCCCCCTGGTTTTCAATCTGTCGCGGCTGGTTCAATGGATCAGGGAGGCGGCCTTTCT